>JBILGL010000632.1:0-2729 GCA_044351075.1 Isosphaeraceae bacterium
GCTTAACAAGGGCAGAGGCCGATGAGCTGATTGTGCAATATAAAACAATGCAGATGATTGAGGCGTCGATCAACTCGGCCGACCCCGACCTCATCACCGCCTAGTTTTTATTCGCCAAAGCGAATAAAACTTTATTATTTCAGGGAAAAATCAAGCCCGACAGAGATAATATATCATTGCATTTCAAGTAATCGTTAAAATCATCAATAATTTCAATAATCAATTGTATTTTGAGTCAAGTTTTCATTCATTGATCAGATAATACAATTGATACCAGAATCAGCATGACAAAAAACTGGCCAGAGGGCTGAAAAATGGCCGAAAAGACAATCCTAAGATAATCTAATATAATAACTTATGTAAAATTACGAAACGAAATAAGATAGATGAGCAAGGCGAGTCGTTCAAATCAAATGGATCATCGTCAACATTCCAGAATGAATCAAATACCAATTGGCATTCACTCAGGTTTTGCAAAACGGTAAATACAAATCATAAAAAATGGCACAAAAATTCGTGCCATACAAAAACTTAATTGAGAAGTCATTGGCCGTCACTCACATTTCCGGCTCGTGAAATACAAATCAGAAAAAAAACTGTCATGCAGGTTTCTGCCGTTTTCATACAATATCTTATTGTTTATGCTTTGCCATGGCAGGTTACAGGTTGAAATGATGATTTCTGATAAATGCCTTCGCCAGATTCAATTCTCAGATCAACTCGATTACATTAATAGTTAATTCCTATTTGATCATACTGCATTTAAAGACTCTACACAAAGAATTCATGACATAGATGGGAGCCTGATTTCCTTATCAATAAACCGAATGGCCATGTCTGACAAACCATAGTGTATGAATTGAATATTTCTGGTTCTGATGGTAGTCGAAATCGGAACTGACGTTATGCTTACCGCAGTTGCATCCCACCACCGGAAAGTATAAAATGCAATACCCAGGAGTTAACCCATGAGCACTGTTGACCGACCGGCTGCCACAATTGATGATTTATCTAAAGCCGAAGGCAGGGCCGAGCTGGTCAATGGGGAAATTGTTTCAATGAGCCCATCGGGATTTCGTCACTCACGAATCATTCGCCTGATTGTAGATTCGCTTTATCATTATGAGCAGCAATCACATTCGGGCGTAGCGATATGCGACCCCTGTGGATTTCTCTGTGATTTGCCCCATCGACAGTCATTTTGCCCGGATGCCAGTTTTTACAACGGCCCGATGCCTCAGAATCCCAATGACTTTCTGCCAGAGCCGCCGACATTCGCCGTTGAAATCCGATCAGCGAATGATTACGGGCCTGCGGCTGAATTAAAAATGGCCGACAAGCGGGCAGATTATTTCGCGGCCGGTACAAAAGCCGTCTGGGATGTTGATCCGGAAGGGCCTCTGTTTGTGAAGCTGTTTCTGGCTGATCAGCCAAATGATCCGATTGCATTTCAGGCGGGTGATCTGGCTCATGCCGAGCCCGTCCTACCGGGCTGGCGGCTGAATGTGAATGATATCACTGACTCAATGCGAATGAAATGATTGATTTTCAGTTGAAATCCACAAATGGTGTTTCAATAGAAGGCCTGAGCCGCCGATCGGCTTTGCATGTTGGTTCGTTGCCATTTTTCGGATTATCGTTGAACCATTGCCTTGCTGATTCCATATCAATTGAAAATGAAATTCCCAAAGCCAGAAGTTGCATTTTAATTTTTCTCTTTGGTGGACCGAGTCAGATTGATTTATTTGACATGAAGCCCGACGCCCCGGCTGAATTCCGTGGCGAATTCAAACCCATTGCCACCTCGGTGCCGGGAATTGAAATCTGCGAGCATCTGCCTCAACTGGCCCGCCGCATGCATCTCTTTCAGATCATACGCAGCATGCACCACGAGCATCCGCGGCATGGCTGGGGGCTTTATTACATGCTGACCGGTCAGAAGCACAGCCGCCCGGATCTTGACGCCCCGCCCACACCTGACGACTTTCCCGGCATGGGGGCCCTGGTATCGCATTTCAACCGTGAGACAAAGAGCGATTTGCCATCGGCGATTACATTGCCGCGCTGGAATCGGTTTCTCGACCTCCCGGCCGATTATGCCGGCGAGCGTGGCGGCATTCTTGGTCAGGCAGCAACGCCCTGGCTGGTCAAAGCCGATGGCTCAGGGCAGCTTGTTCCCGAGGAATTCAGGCTCAATTCGCCAATCGCCCCCGGCCGGATTGCCGACCGATACCAGCTGCTCCAGCAGCTTGACCAGAGCCTGGCCCGCTGGGGAGACTCCCACGTTTTCGGCAATCTTCAGGATGTCGCACGTCAGATTCTGACATCTGCAAAAGCACGGGCCGCCTTTGACTTGAATCAGGAAAAGCAGGAAACCCGCGAGAAATATGGCAATCATCCATTTGGCCAGGGCCTTCTGCTGGCCAGAAGGCTGGTAGAGGCAGGCACGCGGCTGGTTCAGGTGAACTGGCACAACGATGGCAGCGATGTGAAAAGCCCATTCTGGGACACACATAAAGACAATTTCAACTCGCTGAAAAACAAGCTTCTGCCGCCTTTTGACCAGGCATTCCCGGCCCTGCTTGATGATCTGGAAGGCCGTAGGCTGATGGATGATACACTTGTGGTGGTGATGGGCGAATTTGGCCGGACGCCGCGCGTGGGCCGGGTGGTCATGAATGCCGCGACAGATGCCAGCGGCCGCGACCATTGGCCAGGTGCCTATTCCG
>JBILGL010000128.1:0-9364 GCA_044351075.1 Isosphaeraceae bacterium
CACCTGTTCGAGGTTCGGTGAAGGCTCGCCAATGATGATTTTGGGTGGATCAGCCATGATGATCAGGCTGATGAGATCACCCCGACGAGCTTCTTTTACAATCTGGCGGGCAAGATTTTTCGAACGGTCAAAGCGGGTCTGATCCGTAAGTTTACGCGTCATCGAGAGCGAGCCGTCAAGCACCAGCACGCGGTGCGATCGCTGGCCGGCGAAGAGGGCCGGGGCCAGGCTCTCAAGCACCGGGCGGGCCATGGCCATGGCCAGAAGCAGAATCAAGAGGGTGCGGATGGCCAGCAGAATCCACTGTTCAAGCTCAATGCGACGCTTATTTTTCTTGATCGCCGCCAGCAGAAAACGCATGGCAGCCCAGTCTGTCTGGCGATATTTGCGCTTGTTGAGCAGGTGGATGACGATCGGGATCGACCCGGCAGCCAGGCCCCAGAGCATCCACGGCGCACCAAAGCCGAGAGCCAGCATCCACGGCGGCGAAAGACTCAAAAACTGGGCGATGGCGGCCTCGGGCATTTTTATCTGGTCAATCCGGAAAAGTCAGGAATTGCAGGTTCTCACGTCATGAAAAGGGCAACAGGCTATCTGATCTTGTGGCGGCTGGCTCTTGCCTGAAGATAGGCAGAAAGTGGCTTGGCCAGATTAACATCCGTGGTGAGCTGGACATAGTCGATATCGGCCACGCGGCAGCCCCGGCGAATCATTTCAATGAAGTTGTTGATCTCTTCCTGATACGCCTGTCGGATCGTCAGCGGGTCAACCATCACATTGCCCATCGCCTCAAGCCCAATAAATTCCATCGAGCGGCGAAACGGGAATGTCAGTTCAGCTGGATCAAGAATGTGAAAGACGACGACATCATGCCGCCGGTGGCGGAAATGCTTGAGCCCGGCCACAACCCGCTCCGGGTCGTCAAAAAGGTCGGAGAGAATCACCACCAGGCCACGGCGGCGGGAACGCTCGGCCAGGTCGTGAAAGACGGTTGTCAGGTTCGTCTTTTCCTGCCCGGGCACCTGATCCATCAATTGAATGATTTCCCGAAGCTGATGCGCCTGGCCGGAAGGGCGGATCGAACGCCCCACACGGCTGTCAAATGTCGAGAGGCCAACGGCATCCGACTGATGCAGCACCAGATAAGACAGCGAGGCGGCGATCATGCGGGCATACATCAGCTTTGATACATTATCTTCCGAGGCATAGGCCATGGACTGGCTGGTATCAAGCAGCAGGTATGTCAGCAGGTTCGTCTCTTCCTCATAAAGCTTGAGGTAGAGCCTGTCCGTGCGTGACCAGACTTTCCAGTCCACGTGGCGGATGTCGTCGCCCGGCGAATATTCGCGGTGCTCGGCAAACTCCACCGAAAAGCCGTGATAAGGGCTTTTGTGCAGGCCTGAAACATAGCCTTCAACCGCGCGGCGGGCGACCAGGTCAAGGCCCTGCAATTGTGCCAGGTTTTTCGGGTCGAGATAAGGGCTGGGCTGAATCACTGCGGAAATGGCTTTCTGCTGAATTTTTGCACAGGCTCGCCGGGGCACATCGGGGCTCAGAAAGACGAGCCCCCCCTCGAATCAATCAGTTCACTTCGGATGCCTTGAAGACATTGGGAATTGCTCCTTCATTCGCGGCAGCATCCACTGGCACGAGCTTCAGCACGCGTTTGATCACGTCATCCGGGCCCATGCCTTCGGCTTCGGCGTTGAAATTGGTCACAATGCGGTGCCTCAGCACCGGCCCAGCAACACTTCGTACATCTTCAATGCCCACATGCATCCGACCACGCAGCACAGCCCGCACCCGGGCGGCCAGAATGAGGAACTGGCTGGCACGCACACCGGCACCCCACGTCACATAATTTTTGAGGAATTCATCGCCGGGATTTGCCGCCGGCCGAGTCGCCCGGGCGAGCCGAACGGCATAGCCGTAAACATGCTCAGCCACCGGAATGCGGCGGACGATCTTCTGAAGGTCAAGAATTTCTGAGCCGCTCAGGACCTTTTCAATCTTCGGCTTGTCGGCCGAAGTCGTCAGCCGCACAATCGCCAGCTCTTCGGCTTCGCTGGGGTAATCAACCAGAATATTGAGCATGAAGCGGTCGAGCTGGGCTTCGGGCAGGGGGTAGGTGCCTTCCTGTTCGATCGGGTTCTGCGTGGCCAGCACGAAAAACGGGTCGGGCAACTGGTGCCGAGTTCCGCCCACAGTCACCTGCCGCTCCTGCATGGCTTCCAGCAGGGCCGCCTGGGTTTTGGGCGGGGTTCGGTTAATTTCGTCGGCCAGCACAAGATTGGCAAAAAGAGGGCCGGGGAGAAACTTGAAATTCCGTCCGCCCGTCAGCTTATCCTCTTGCAGCACTTCGGTGCCGGTGATGTCGGCCGGCATCAGGTCGGGGGTGAACTGAACGCGGCGAAACGAAAGATCGAGCGCTTCGGAAAGCGTCTGAATCATCAGCGTTTTGGCCAGACCCGGCACACCAATCAGCAGGGCATGACCCCGAGCGAAAATCGAAATCAGAAGCTGTTCCAGCACATCTTCCTGGCCAACGATGATCTTTCCCATCTCAGCGGCCAGCTTATCGTAGGCCGCCTTGAGCCGCTCAACTGCCGCAATGTCATTACCGGCAAGATGTTCTGATTGATTTTCACTCATGATGGGAGGGCCCTGATGTAGCGCTGAATGACGTAATGGTATCGATCGAAGGTACAGTTATTGTTATCTAGGCGACAAGGGCGCGGGTTTCTGTCCATCGTCGTCTGACAGATCCATCAACATTTGACGCGTGCCCTTGGCTGATACCCAGAGCAACCGGCTTGACGCCCAGTCGGGCATGACCCAGTTCGCTGAGTCACTTACCCGCGAAACGATGCGGCGGATCATGCGGCCCGTTGCCGGATCAAGCTCAACAACCGAGGCCGGGATGTCTGAAGTGGCATTCCCCTGATTTTCGCCGAGGTCAGCGGGCAGAACGCTCATCGCCTGGCCAGAGACCAGCCGCCGGCTCGCTTCACAATCAGGAAAGAGCCAGAGACGATTCTGGCCTGAGGTTTTTACCGATTCAATGGCCCATGAGATGGACGAGCCGACCAGCCTGCGGGACCATGCGGGTGAGCCGTCGGTCAGGTGATAGGCAGAAATGAATGCGCCGGGAACGGATTTGGGATCGAGCTGCTGTACGAAATAGACAAATTGGTCGTCTATGCCGACGTCTCTGAATTCGAGCGAATGATCAGCGCTGCCCAGCATTTTTTGCCAGAGAATCTGGCCAGTTTTGGGGTCGATACGCACCACCAGTTTGCCGTCGGAAATTCCCACCAGTGAATCGCCACGTCGAAAATACCTGGGTGGGCCGTTGGTCGGCTGGATTTCGGTCGCCTGCCATTGCCAGAGCTTCTTGCCTGTTTTCAGGTCGAGCATAATCACCTGCATACGATCAGCTGTCATCAACACACGGTCGTCGTCCCAGGCAATCGGCCGCCTGATCCACTGAGTGCCGGCGATTGAGCCGTCAATCGAGCGTTCCATCACGCCTGAATCAGCGTTGAGCAGGATCACCGCAGAGCCATCTCGCATCAGCACATGCCGGCCCAGCAGGATGGCCGTGGCGCCATCGCCAGGCTCCGTGCGACGATGCCAGAGCAATCGGCCGAAAACAGGGTCAATCCGCCAGCAATCGCCCTGGACGCTTTGCAGTATCAGCCGATCGCCGGAAGCCTGAATCATCCACCAATCGTCTTCCGGGGCGTGCCGCCGGGCAGGTGGCTCTGATTCCTGAGCCTGCCGATTACCGGGCTTGGCAAAGGGGCTCTGAAATGATGAGTCGGGTGATTGCTCAGAAAGGCTCAGTGTCCAGGCCAGTTTGCCGGTGATGGGGTCAAATCCTGCAAGTTTCAAGCCATCAAAGACGAGCCCCCGGCCATTGACCATGCCCGCCCAGAGCGGCTTGTGAATCTCAGCACCCAGATTGGCCAGCGTGGCGTTGTCGTCCATGCGAATGACGTCAACTGTGCCGTCGGCCACGGTGCGGAGCAGGGCCGTCTTACGGAAAAGTCGGTCGGCGATCGGCTGCTCGTTAATCTCTGCAATCAGCCAGGCCTGACCCGGTGAGCCTGATTCATTGAGCCAGAGAGTTTTTGGCAGGGCAGAAATCGGTTGATCGGCCGATTTTTCCTGATTGACCCGCTCATGTTCGGCGCGGGCAGAGGCGATGGCTTTGCTGAGATCATCAGAAAGGCCCGGCAGCTTCTCGAGTCGGCGGATGACGTCGGCTGACTGGGCAGAATCAAGTTGAGAAAGAATTGAGAGCCAGCCGGTCGCTTCCGCCGGGCCGGGCGGCACGCCGCGAAGGAAATCAACCATTCCCTGAATTTTCTTATTCTGTTTTCCGGCCAGCGCCTTGATTTCCGTGAGATTTTGCTGCTCAATCGCGGCTTTGCCTGTGGCAGGAATCTTCTGCCAGGCATCAACAAGACGGGCCCGGGCCTGTGCGGCCAGATTCACATGATAATTGCCCTGCGGCTGCCAGAATTCAGTCGAGGCGACTGGGTCGCGGGCAATGGTCGCAAGCTCCTGAAACGAGCCAGGGGCATCGCCCCGCTCCATTTGAAGGGTGGCAATCGTCATCCGTGCTGCCAGCTTTTTCAGCGGATCAGACGACTCGGAGGCCGCTTCACGCAGAAGATTGAGCGCCAGTTCGGCATCTTTTTCTGATGAAGCCTGACGCACAAGCAGATGATAGAATCGCTCGCGAATCAGCCGCTCCATCGGCTGGCCATCAAGCCGGTCAACGGGTCGAACTCGCTTGACGGCCTCTCGATAGGCATCTATTGCCAATTTTGCCTCACCCAAATTTTCAGCGGCGGTGGCCAGGCGGTAATGGGCAAGCGATGATTCAGGATTCTGGGCGATTAAATGCTGATAGCGCTTGATCAGCCGGGAATTCTGCGTGAAGACACTCAGCGAATCGACACTGGCGATGACCAGAAAGCCATCGCCAAGGGCAAGATTTCCGCCCTGTGACTGAAAGTCGCGAAGGTTGATCGAGCCCTTCTGTGACCGCAGACCCGTTTTGGCGTCGATCACATGAATTTCGTTCTCTGTTGGCCAGTAAAGCAGATTTCCGGCTAGAAGGCCGCGGCCGGCCGCTGGATAGCCGACTCCGGAGTCGGGCCAGCTTCTGAGAATCTTGCCGCCTGAGGCATCAATCGTCCAGACGCGGTCGCCCGTGGCCATGACGTTACCCTGAGCCACACCCACCAGATGCACCACATCAGGCAGCGGGGCTGAAATCCACTTCAGCCCACCGTTATCCGCATTCATCGCATAGATATGCAGGCTATCGGAAGGGGCCACATAAATTGTGCCATTATCATAAACCACCGGGTTCAGGTCGCGCCTGGTCAGCGGCGTGCTGGTCGGGTCCCGGCGGGGGTAGGCCGTCGTCCACCTGACATGGCCTGTTTCCGCCTCAAGGCTCACCACGCCGCCCGAATCACTCTGGTAGTAAAGGGCACCATTGGCCATCGTCAGCAGATGGTGTGCATGGCCCGGCACAGCTCCCTGAGCAGCGGCCTGCATGTCAAAGGGGTTGGGAATGTCAAAGAGATATCGTGTCCAGAGCACGCTGCCATTGGCGGCTGAGAGGGCAGCAATATAGGTGGATGTCTGCACGCCCGGCAGGGTCAGCACGACATAGACGCGCTCGGCATCAGCCACGGGCGTGCCTTCCACCGAGCCAAGCTCGGGTGCCTTTTCACCATCCGGCTGCTTCAGCGGAATACTGCTGCCGGCCACTCGCCAGATCAGCTGACCTTTATTCTTGATGTCAAATGCCGCAATGATCGAATTTGAATTATTAAACTGATTGCCAAAGGCCATTGAATTGCCAGATTCACCCAGCCGGGCGTAAAGCTGCTCGCCATTGGCGGAAAGTGTCATACGGGGTGAGCCTGAGATAAAGAAATTATTCTGGCCACGGTTAGAGGTGAGTTTATCGACATCCTGCCACCAGCTTGGCCCCACCGTGCCATCAGGCTTGGCGGCTTCGTTGAGGTTATAGCCCACCAGCCGGCTCTCGGTACAGTAAATGACATTCTCGCCCACGATGATCGGATGGTAGGCCAGAATCGGATTGGCCTGTCGCCCAAGCTGCGGGGTATTAAAGCCACCACGCCCCGCGAAACCACCACCAAAGACACCAAAGCGACCGCCCCGGCCCACCATGGTGCGGGGAGGCAGCACCGGCTCGATCTTGACTGCCCACTGGCGGGCGCCGATGTCGATAGGGTCAGCAATCTTTCGATTGCGTTCATAATTGCCGGCAAATGTCGGCCAATTCATATCTTCAGCCGGTGCGACGAATATTTTGTCTTCCGTGATCGCTTTGATCAGGCTGACGGCCAGCAGGCCGCTGCGGCCCGCAAATTGGCCTTCTGTCTGCGGCCATTTGGCCGCGAATGCTTTTAATACAGCATTTTTTCGCGATTCGTCCAGAATGCCGGCCGCATGTGAGGCGAGAATCAGTTTGGCAGTGACCAGCGGAAGACGATCCTTCAAATCAGGATAAATCGCGGGCAATTGCAGCCTTCCGCCTATGGCAGGGGCTTCATCAGGCATGTGTGCAAGCTGATGGTAATGGCCAACGGCTTCCTGAAAATTGCCGTCCTCAAAGGCCATATCGCCCTGAAGCTCAAGTGCCTGACGCCCATACTGGCTGAGGTAAAACTCGCTCGAGAGGCGTTCAAGATCAGCCTGCATCTGCTTTCGCGGGGTCTCGGTCGCGATGGCCCGTGCCCAGACGACACCCGCCTGCACTTCGCCTGTTTTGCCGAATGCCTCACGCGCCTCGGGGGGAAGTGATGCCAGCAATCCGATGACGTAGTGCCGCAGGTTGTACCATCGGCGCGTCTGGCCGATGAATTGTTCGTCTGCACGAACGTCGTCAGGAATCTTTACGACCCGCTCGCCATATTCCGAAATGATTTTCTGATACATTCCGGCGGCTTCCTGCCACTGCTTGTCTTTGATGAAAGCGGCGGCAGAGCGAAGCAGAGATTCGGCTGCGTCGGAATCGTCAGGATAGACTGAGCTGGGTGTGCCGGCTTCCTGCCCGAAGAGCAGCGAAAAATTCAAACTTGCCAGAATCAAAAAAATACCCGCCGGACCGCGAATAATCTGCAGCATGGTCGGTGTTCCCCACAAGTGAGGCAGGCAAGGTGGAAGTCAACGCTTGAGGTGGTCGTGAGAACCAGAATGTCTGATCTTCCACATAACTTAACAAATTCAGCGCCGAAACGCAAAAAAAGATCCGCCCGGAAACGGCTGTCAACAATTCGTGATCCATGCATCTGAAAGTTTAACAACAAGATTCAGCCTTGAGGGCGTTTCGCTAAGTCATTCTAAAGAAGCATCGCCGCTTGATCGCGCTGATATGATATGACAGGTGTTCTTGATCTGCCCACACTCAGGCCAGCACGACATGCGATCGCAACCCGGCAATTCACTCAGCTCCAGCCAATCTCGCCGCACTTTCGGCCGAATGATCTTTGGTTCTGCGGCAACCGGTGCACTGGCCATTCACGGCATGACTGATACCTCAATAGCCGGGAATTTCGTATCGATTGAAAATATTTGGCAATCGATCCCGTATTTTGCGAATAATCCTCAGAATTTCCCATTCCAATTGAAATTGCCCTACGCACTTCAGAATGAAAACGAATCGGAGCGTGCGCTTCGTCAGCCTGTGCCGATGGTTGTGATTTTTGGTGGGAATGGCATGGGTGCAGTCAAATCAAGTATTCATGCCGACGATCTGGCACATGCGCTGATGGTTCGTGGTGTGGCGACGATGGTCATGCCGTATCCGTCAATGGATTCAGGGGCGATTTTTCAACAGGCAATCATTGATCGAATCCGACAGCTTGCCGCCTCGGCCGTGATCCGTGAATTGAAAATCGACACGACTCGCATTGCATTTGCCGGCTTTTCCGCCGGCGGTCTCATCGCCACCCTGCTGGCAACAAAGTATGCAGATCAGATCGGTTTTCGGCCGCGGGCAGCCGTGAATTATTATGGTCCGGTTGATCTGCGGCTCTGGTTTGCATTTCATCAGAATCGGGCTTCTGTTGAAGCAAAACATGAATTTTTCACTGGTCGAAAAATTGCCGGCGAGATCGGTCATTCAGCGGGTGGGCCGATCTCATGCGAAACGCTCAGCCGCCGAGTGATTGAGAAAGTGGAAGAAAATATGGGCGGGCTGCGGCCCGGTCTGTTGGCTTATTTTTCGCAGGATGAGCTTTGGAATGCCGAATATTTTCAGGAGCAGCTTTTGACTCATGCGCCGGTTCTTGGTGTCTTTGGCCTCAACGACGACAACTGCGACCCTTATTTTCAAGGGCGGTTGATGCGAAGGCTGGCTGAAATCAGCAAGGCACGGCATGAGTATCGATATTACAATGGCCCCCATGGCGAAAAGTGGGATTCCTGCCCTGAATCGCTCGAATGGCTTTTAAATAAAATGGCCTGAAAACTGCTGATTATTAAAAACGAAATCAGGAATTTTTCCGGGCGTCGAGCTGGCCCCAGATAATCCCGATCAACATGCCCGCCACCATGCCGCCCAGGTGTGCACCGTTGGCGATGGGCCCGACCATGCCAGTGAAGCAGACGACTAGCCAGATCAGGCCATACTGAAAATTCTGGCGATCCATTCGAATGTAGCCATATTTGTTGTATTCCGAATACATCCAGACAAAGCCGAAGAGGCCATAGCCCACTCCGCTGAATCCACCAAACATGACAACTTTGTCGTTCATTGCATAAACTTGCCACGCATATTCAGAAAGAGCTGAAAGAATTTGTGTAAAGATGATCAGAAAGACGAGAAAACCAGACTTTTTTTCGCGCTCGATCATCGCGCCGTAATAGGTCATAAAACTCATGTTAAAGAAGAGATGCAGCCAGCTTAAATGCAGGAACATCGGGGCGACCAGCCGCCAGGGCTGAGTGGAAAGGGCCGGCTTGAGATCGTCAAGCACCCAGCCGTCATTGTAGTCGTAACGCGGGGTGGTGAGATTGATGTATTTGAGCGAGAGATTTTCTCCGTCAGATGTCATGCGTTTGCCGAAATTGGCCCAGAGCGTGACAATCACACAAAGTGCAATCACGGCCTTAACGACAGGTGTCCGCCGCAGAAGCTGGCCACTCGCATACACGCTGCCGGCATCGGTCACTCGGCGGGCATATTCTTTGTTGGCCCGGACTTCGGCCTTGCGGATCTCGTTGGCTGCCCGCGCTGAATTGGCAAATCGTGAGTCGTTCGGGTTCGCCAGAAATTCAGAGAGCGCGAAACGCGATTCAGCCAGCC
>JBILGL010000633.1:0-2720 GCA_044351075.1 Isosphaeraceae bacterium
CTGCTCCTCTGGAGCCCAATAATTCAATGCCTATTCTTATCGATGGCCGGAGGCCATATCTATTCATAGACGGCTCCTCTGGAGCCGCAAAGAAAACAGATACCTCAAAAAGCGCAACTTCAAAGAGTGTAATCGAGGGAATTATTCTGAGCAATCTATCTGATTTCTTATATCTCGCTAGCAATTCGGGTTAGCCTTGTTTTTAGTAATGTGGACTGGGAAAATTCCCAAAGTTCGTGTCAACTCCGGTTTTCTCAATGAATTGAGTTTAGAACAGTATTCTTCAAGGAAAAGTTCAATGATTTTTAGGCCGCGAATACTTTATTCAAATGCTGAACTTTGCTAATGAAACAATCCGTCATTGCATTAATCGCTTGATGGGAGATGTAATTCAATAGCCCTTACTCTGCCTGAACCACATCTTTGACACAACCACAATCGTCTCCGCACCGCCCAGCCATACTATCATTCGAATTATATCCGGGCCGATCCAACTTTTTGTAATCGCAGAATTTTCTCAACGACTGCTTTGCTGAACATTTCTTACACGCCAGGCCTTTTCGAGACCCAGTAACAGAGCAAATTGTGTAATTGTCGCGTATAGAACAGCAGCAACCAGAAAATATAATCAAATCAGCTCACCCACGTAGATCAATAAAGACGAGAATTTTACAAAATATTCTTAAAAGTCATGAATATCTCATGAATGAATTAAAAAAGACGGCCGGGAAGCCGTCTTTCTCTCTTCAGGCTTAACGGTCAGGAATGACTCGTCAATGTGGATGATGATAACCCTGATGTTCGTCGTGTTGATGAACGCGATCCATGTCGGCTGATCGGCGTGGCACATGTGGCCCGCGATACAGCGGCCCTGCTCCCCGCTGGTGCTGCGTGTGCGGCCGAAGAGGGCCACGACGCAGAGGCGGTTCAGCCTGAGGCATACCATGATAGTTGTTCATGTATGGGTTTTGGGCTGGCGGCATGTAATTGCCGTAAGGATTGCCAATGGAGTTGGCATTATCCCAGTCGCCATCGTCAAAGTCGTCATAGCGGCTGACATAGCCGGGCAGCTTGGCGCGTTCAAGCTCATCTGCATAGGCAGCAAGAACGGCAGCCTGTAGTTTTTCACGGCAGGCGGAGTTTATCGGGTGAGCAATGTCGGCGTGAAGTTTGGCCCGACCTTCGGCGTCGCGAAGTGCACGGGTTTCGTCTAAACGAATTCCACACTGGTTGCAGAATCGGCTTCTCAGATGATTCTTGGTGCCACAGTGGCCACAACGGTCCGACAGCTTGCGGGAAGGCATCGCGACAAAAAAGCCTTTGGCGCCTTCAATAATTTTCAGGTCGCGAATCACGAACATGTCATCGAGGGTGATCGAACAAAAAGCCTGCAGGCGCTCATTCGATCCGGAGTTATCCTCCATGAGCTTGATCCGCACTTCGGTGATTTCCACAGCTGGTACTCCTTTACATCGTGTAGCGTAACTCAAGGTCCGCAAGTCAAAACCCGGACGATTCCTTGTCCGAGCCTGGTTAATTCCTCCGCAACGGCTTGGGCTTCCGCGCGGCTATGGCTCAGCCCGAAATAGGCGGAGCCACTCCCTGTCATCAATGTCCCCAGAAGTTGCGGCCGAACCTGGCGCATCAATTGCGGAATCTGGCGTAATTCCGGCTTGAATAACTCGGTCGCTTCCTGAAGACGGTTGTATAGCCCGCCAGCTAACTCCTTCGTACTTCCAGACTCAATCGCTGACATCACGGTTGCCGCATCCATGGGCTGCCCATCACGCCGAACCCGTCTGAAAATCTCAGCAGTAGCACAGTGAACCATTGGGCAGAAAAGTACGAAATTGAACGAAACTGTCAAGCTCAAAGTTTTTACGATTTCTCCACGACCATGACAAACCGCCGCCGGCCCATAAAAAAAGAACGGGATATCACTCCCCAATCGTGCCCCCAATGCAGCCATCTCATCCGGACTTAAGCCTAATTGCCACAATTGGTTAAGCCCCATGATCGTGGTCGCGGCATCGCTTGAGCCGCCCCCCAGTCCGGCCCCGTGCGGAATCTGTTTTTCAAGATGTATCCGACAACCACGGTTTACACCACACTCGCTTTGCAGAAGACGAGCGGCCTTCACAACCAGGTTTTTTTCATCCAACGGCAAGGAAGAATCGGAACAGGTGAATTCAACTTCGTTTTCTGCTAATAAGTCAAATGTCAGATAATCGCAGAAATCGGTCCGCAGCATGACCGTTTCAAGCTCGTGGTAGCCATCAGGCCGCTTTCCCAAAACTTCCAGAAAGACGTTAATCTTGGCCGGCGCCGCCAGCCTCAGGTCGTGTCCGTTCGCCATTTTTTTCGAAGTCCTTCGTTAATCGTCGCTCTTGCGGGGCTCATCACCCGGCCGGTTCCGCTCAGGTCGCCGCATTTTCGGCCTGCGTTCTGGCTGATTGCCATCTAAAGGTCGTCTGGGTGAAAACTCACTTCCTGAATTTCTGGCTGGTGTGCTTGATCCACCAGGCCGATTGGGCGAGACAGGCCCAGCTGGCCGGCGAGGCATTTGTGCGCCTGAAGGCCGAGGCGGCAAGGTTCTTGAAGGCTCGCCGTGCCCTTTCCAGGCGGCAATATGCCGTGCAACTTGCTCGGCCTTCTGGCGGTCTCCACGTTTTTCCAGAACGCGCTTGAGCCCTTCAGCAGCTTCAAGCGAAATTCGGTTA
>JBILGL010000129.1:0-9338 GCA_044351075.1 Isosphaeraceae bacterium
TTTCCCACATGGATCTTTCGCAGGTTCCAGCTGAACTAGTTTTGCATTCGCCATTCGACGAAGAAAAAATACAGTTGCCAAGTGGCCAGCAAGTCCAGTTAGCGGCAGATTTTACAACACCTTCGCTGGTTCAGTTCAGCCAGAGCGGATTACAGGCTTTAGAATACGAAGGCCTGTTGTTGCCGGAATTGGTGCAGAAGAAAGCTTCCATTTATCTCAATGAGCCGTATCGCCCGGGCAAAATTCCGGTGCTTTTTGTGCATGGGCTCTGGTCAAGCCCACGCACATGGACGGATATGAATAACCAATTATTGGCCGACCCGGAAATCAGGCGGAATTATCAATTTTTCTTTGCACTTTATCCAACAGGCGAACCTGTTCTGGATTCAGCGATGATTATCCGAGAGAAAATTCGAAAATTACGAGATACATTCGACCCTGCAAGGCAGGATCCGGCCTGGGATCAAATGGTTGTCGTCTGTCATAGTATGGGTGGAATTGTTTCCCGCCTCTTAATTACAAATTCAGGTAATACATTTGAAAATGCATTTCTGGCCAAACCGATTGAAGAATTAACAATTTCGGACGATACTCGAAATCGGCTCATGCAGCGTTTGCGATTTGAGCCGGTACCCGAAATCAGTCGAGTTGCATTCCTGGCCCCGGTCTTTCGAGGCAGCAGCTTTGCCAGCAGGCCAATCGGTAGAATTTCATCAACACTGATTAACAAGGTCGATTATCTCAGTGAAGTTCGAAATGAAATTGTGTCAAACAATGGTTATGAATCGATCAAGCCAGCTTATCGAGGCGCCTGGATTGCAAATGGCATTGATAACCTTCAGCCTGATAACCCAACCCTGAAGGCACTTGATCAAACAACGCCGAACCCGAATACCAAATACCATGTGATATTGGGTGATAATGGAAAATTATTGCCTAAATTACGCGGAATGATTACGGATGGGCTTGTTACATACCAAAGCGGCCATCTGGATGGTGCTGAATCGGAAGTCATTTTTGACGCGAATCACTACTTGAATCACGATAAACCAATTATTGATGAAGTCCATCGGATACTGAGACATCATATTGGAATGTCAACGATCGAAACGATCGTTGAAAATGTCGATCGAAATGAAATTCGTAGATGAATTTTATTTCAATTACAAAAAGAAAGCCGGTTGATCATCATTTGTCGATCAACCGGCCAAATTGCATTGATAAATCTCAATCAGGAATTCAAAACGGTCGAATTGAAATTTGTATTACCATTAAAGCTGATTTTTACCGGCTTATTAGCGTTGCCGGTGAATCTATAGACAGCCGTGCCATTTGAAAGCGCGATGACTTTTGGCCTGGCTCGTTTATTCGCCAAAGTAATGGTGACTGAGCCTGTCGGAATGCCTTCGCCCGGCAAAACAGGCGTTACTCTGATCGTCAAGCCCGGCGAAGGCCTGCCCCTTCTGGGAGGCGAAAGTGCCGTCAAACTGATTTTTGTATCGGCCTTGCCCACAACGATAGCTGTATTTCCTGATGCAATACGCTGGGCATTCGCCGATTCCGTAATGACGGCTGAAAATTGATAGGATTTGCCAGTTTGGGTTGCCGAAAGCGGAATGGCGGCCAAACCATCCTTTAATGTGGTCCGGCCAATTTCCTTCGTACCGTCATAAAAAATCACAGTCGCATTTTGAAATGCATCCATCGTGCTCGAGGCGAGATTTGCAACAATCTGGGTCTTTTGTCCAAATACAATTTTTGCAGGAATACTCAGCGCCAGATTGCCGACAGCCTTAATCACTTCAATTGAAACTGGTTCGCTGGTAGAGCTTTTGAAAAGTGCTGATTCTTCAAAAACTGCCTGAATCTTATACGATCCAGCGCTACCACTCGGAATTGTTACAGAATATGCACCATCGCTGCCCACAGTGACCGTGGTTGCCAAAGAACCGTTCACAAGGAATTTGACAACAGAGCCTGATGTACTCACACCAGTGTTCGATAGCAATTTACCGCTGAGCTGAACTGGCCCACCATAAGGAATCTGGTTGGCACCGGCTGAAATAGCAAGACTTGTGCCGGCTTTCGTCACCTCGATTGTTGCAGCAGTTGAGCTAGAGCCGCTGAACCGGGAATCACCTGCATAAGCCGCTACGATGGAATAACTACCAAATGTCCAGGGATCTGTTGTGAATTGCCACGAAGCCAGGCCGGTAGGGTCGAGCGGTACAGTGGCGAATTTTGCCGAATTCCCTGAAAGTTCAACCGAACCTGAAGGGACCGGCGTTCCACTCCCACCAGCCACAGTGGCATTAATGGAAAATGCTTCACCATATTCAATTGATGACTTAGAAATATTCAATACGACATTTGAAGAATATTTGATTGCCTGAATATTCAGAACGTTGCTGGTTGCATTTTGGAAAAATGCAGACCCGCTGAATTGAGCCTGAATCGTATGAGATCCGGCAGTTGTATGTGTAATTGAAGTGGAAAATGAACCGTCGGCTGCAACGGTCGCCGTGGCAGCCTGAGCACCGTCAACCAGAATTACGACCATCGAGCCACTGGTTGAAGCACCGGTCGAGCTGGTCAGCTTGCCAGTAATTTGCAATAGGCTGCCGATGGTAACCTGAGAACTTGAAGTCTGGAGCGAAATGGCCGACTTTGCCTTGACAATTTCAAATGCGCTTGAAGTGCTTGTCGAGGCGGCATATTTCGAATCGCCGTTGTATTTTGCGGTAACTGAGTAAGAACCGACTTCCCAGGGAGTTGAAGGCGCAGACCAGATTGCAATTCCATCGGCATTTAATGGCATTGTAGCAAATGTCACTCCGCCTTTTGTCAATTCAATGGAACCTGTGGGAACCGGCGAACCTGGCTGACCATTGACTTTCGTCGTCAAACTGAAACTGGCACCGTATTCTAAAGAACCAGTGGGTACAGTGATTGCGGTAGTTGTGGTCAGCGGTGAACCTGGTGGCGGTGAAAAACTCGGAATTTTCTGCCCGCCCAGCGAACCAAACATCGCTCCCAAGCTACCACCAAGCAGGGCGGCTAATTCACCGCCAATATCAATTCCGCCCCCGCCTCGATCAGGGTTGGCGAAGAATTGAATTGAAACGCGCGGCCCTTCGGCATGATGTGGATCAAATACAAACTGATTGGCCACATTCATCAAATTCATGCCGAAAATACCGCCAATACCAGGGGCAACATCAAGCACATAAATCGGAACATCCGTAAATTCGAGCGTGCCGCCGTCAGTGCGCGGAAAGATCAGCTTGCTGATCGTAAAGCCCGGCACTGTTTCATTTCCAGCCACACCCTGAACGTCGATGGATGTGGTTGGATTATCAAGATCAAGGCCGAGTGAAAGTGCCATGTCGGTCGAGATCACCGACAATTGTGCGCCTGTATCAAAGAGAAAATCAGCAGGAATGCTGGTCGTTGTATCCATGACGCCTGTCACAGCAGGGATCAAGTAGAGATTTGTGTCGGTAATCAAATCGCCGGGATCGTCAAAATTATCGCCACCAAAGGGGATGAAAGGCAGAGTGACCGGCTCATAAAGCGTCGTATCTGCTGTATCGTATGTAATGGTCGTACCAGGAACTGTGTATGTCAGATCCGGAAATGGAATGATCAAGTCAGGGAAAATATCGGAAAAATCGATCTTGGCCCCTTGCATTGAAACGTATGCGGCCGCACCATCAGGATATTTGGGCGATGCATGAAGGGCTGGCGTGCCGGTGATTGTGGGCAGAAGTGGCGAACTTTCCGTGCCCACAAATGCCTGAATGCCCGGTGTTTCAAGGGCAGATGGGCTGAGAGTGATATTAAATTGCGGGAAACCGAATTCATCAAACGATAAATCAAAGGCATGCATGCCATCGGAGAAAATCGTGCCAGGCTCGCTAACATCGCCCACAATTTCGCCACCGATGCCGCCGGCAGCAGCACCGCCCGGCACTTTGATGGGAATAGGCCCTTCTTCAATTCCAGCAAACACTTCCTGATCGGTCGCGGCAAACGTGACAGCCGATGCACCTGTGTCAAAAATTCCAAGGGCCGCACGCTCAGGCACGCCAAAGCCCTGCACGATTAAGATTTGATCGCCAAATTGATCGAGATCCGGAATTAGCGGAATGGTAAGTGTAGGTGGCAGCTTCAGCATTTGCCGAGTTTCGCACGATTCCAGCACGAGGCTTAACCGACGCACTGCCTGCCGCTTTCGATAGACTTGCCGCGTATGGCTGCCTGTTTTGGAAGCGAAGCGAATCGAAATCGGTTGATGATGGCCCGAATACTCATGACGCTCACTCCCTGCCGTG
The DNA here is from genome assembly GCA_044351075.1 of Isosphaeraceae bacterium. Taxonomy (GTDB): domain Bacteria; phylum Planctomycetota; class Planctomycetia; order Isosphaerales; family Isosphaeraceae; genus QWQI01. Next base: position 4,335 of record JBILGL010000129.1, read on the forward strand.
TGCTGAAACATCAGCCGGATTGCCGGCAGATGCACGATCTTGCTCTTTTGGTGAAATCTTTGTTGATTCTTACAAGTATGACGCAATTGCCGTTTGAGTCAACAACGACAATTCAAAATAAATCCGCTTTGGCTTGAATTGCTCTGAGTTGGGATAGTGTAACCCATATCAAAATTGCAATCAGAAAACCTGATTAAAACCGAACCAGAAAACAGGGCCGCCCTTGGCACCATAAACAGGCTGGGCCAAATCAAACCTTAAATTGACTCGTTCCAGAAAGCCGAATAGCACTGTATCAACTCGAAGGCCGAATCCAACGCCATGCACTACAGGCCGAAGCTCCTGACGGAGGGCCGTTTCGCCGACGTCGTAAAAGAGTACGCCTGAAACTTTGTCAAACGTTACTGCTCGGTCAAGCAGTGATTGATCGAGCTGGCCGAAGATCGGGAATCTCCATTCAGCCGAGGCAAGCCAGAAGGCAGAGCCATTCTGTGCATTAAAACCAAGCGCACGATGCATTTGCCCGGAGCCGAGCCGGAAAAAATTCACATCCTGCGGCCAGGCCATGCCGCCATAGCCACGAATCGCAATTCGTGTATTTTCAATCGGCCCGAAATTGTCGTTTAATGTCCAGACCTGCCCCAGATTCACCTGCCAGCGTGTATAGTAATTGTAGTTGGACTCATAGGCCGGCGAGCCAAATTCAGCGTCGATATCAATCAGTCGGCCTTCGGCGGGATCCCAGAACGGGGCTTGAGTATTGATTTTCAGGCGGATACCGGCGGCATTCAGCTCGCCGGGTGTGGGGCGACCCACATCGCCCGCCCAGAAAATGTTACCACGGCCAAGATAAAATTCATAAAACGCAGCATCATCGTCGAGCACGCTATTTGATTGTAAAAGCACTTTGCGAAGATACATCCGGCCCCCGCGCTGGGTTTGTGCAGCAGTGGTTGACCAGTTCGGATTAATGCCATCTTCGTAAAAAACACCAGCATTCCAGGTGGATTCAAAGAGATTCGTCAGCTTTGCCTCTCCTCCAACGATGATCCGGTCAAGGCTTGGCATGGCCCCAAAAAAGCCGTTGATTGTGGCCCTGTTTGGTGCAAATACACCGACTTTTACGCCGCCGCGAGCGTTTTGATCAACAAACGGGCCCACGATGAAGCTGGGCCGATCAAACGACTGAAACATCTCGGATGTATCGACAGGTGTCACGGCAGGTGTCAGTCGCCAGCGTGTACGAGGTTTCCAAATGTTATTTCCAGGCCGGGAATCAAGCAGGCGATGATTCGGATCAACTTCAACCTGCACCGGTTCGGAAGGAACGTCAAGCGTCACCCGATAATTCGAATGGCCAGTTTCGTCAGGCGGCAGCTTTTCCACCCGGCCATTATCAATTGTGTATGCCGGCTCATCAGGCCTGATGGGAATTGCAATCGTTTGATCTTCCAGTTCCACAGCCAATTCGGTTGGCTCATCCAGCTTTTCATTCTGGCTGATTTCCAGCGTGACACGATACAGTCCATCATCTTTTTTCGCACTTTCGGGCGGTTGTATTTCAACCGATTTCATTTCCCAGTCAGTATCGGCCTCTTGCACCAGCCAGGCGTCAAGTCGCCCGGGCCATGCCTGATCCGGGTCGAACCGATCCAAGCTTTCTTTCAATTGATCATAATGCAATATGCCGAAGGCATTTTCTCTGTAAAGCCTCTGCATGAATGCCAGATAGCGTTCATCGCCCAGCCTGTTTGAAATCATGTCTACCACTTTTCCGCCACGATCATAGGCAAGGCTGAAAAGTGTATTTAAATTTGACATCTGACCAAGATCTTGAATCACCGGCCCGCCGTTGCCCTGAGCTTTCCATTTGTAGTAGCTGGCCATGCGCAGGTCTTCGCGACCAATGGTGGGCAGCCAGCCAAAGCCGGTTGGCCAGACGATCAGTGGTGCATTGCGGCCATATTTAAGATCCAGCCTGCGTGCGGTAATACTGTTGGCAAAGCCTTCGTCCATAAAGGTTTCAGCATAGCCGTCGGAGCCCACCACATTCCACCACCACTGGTGGGCAACTTCGTGTGTGATGAGATGGTCAAGATAGCGCTGGCCGGCTGTGGGCAGGTTAAATACGCGATAATCGATCATCACCAGGCCCGAGCATTCATTGCCGTTCCAGCCGAAGAAGGAAGTCGCCACTTCCATCTCACGGTAAGGAAATGGCCCAAACCATTCCTCATAAAGCGGTAAAACTTCTGTCATATATTCAAGAGCGCGGCGGGCATTTTCTGAATGCTTGTCGAATGTCAGTACACGGGCTTTGATTGTACCGACCTGTTTTTCAATGACTTCAAAGCGATTTGAGCAAACGATGGCGAAGTCGCGCGAAGGGGGGCCATCGATCGTCAGTTGCAATTCATGTTCATTGATTTTGTGCGATTCGATAATCTGCCCAGTAGAGGCAACCACCTGATCGGCAGGCACTTGCAATTGAACTCGATACCAGGAAGCTTCCTGATGCCAGGGCTGATGCCAGGGCACGAATGGCTCACGCGACCACTGCCCGTCGGCCTGAGGGACGGCCAATACAGGATACCAATTGACGAGCGTCGTAATGCTTTGATGGTGGCTCCAGCGGCCCCACTGTGTCGGGAGGTCGAGCTCAAAGTTGATTTGAAGTGTGACTGAATCACCCGGCGCCACAGGCTGATGCAGCGGCACTTCCATCACCGTCTGGTCATCGCCGTGAAAAGTGTGCGTTAGGCTTATGCCTTCAGCGCTCACGCTCCTGATTTTGATGCGATCGCCAACCGAATCAATCGCTTCGTCGGGGCCAAGTCGAAGTACTTCAAGCGTTTTGGCCAATTTGAGCTTGTTTTCCGGTTTAACTTTGAATTTCGGATAAACGTGAAAGACAACGGTCGGTTGGGCAGCGGTGGTGCGATTGGTGTACTTAACCGATTGGCTGGCAGTGACTTTCAGGTGTTTCAGGTCGAGCCGGGCATGAATCGCGTATTCAGGTAAATTCTGGGGAACGGGTAGAGGGCAGTCACGAACGCTTAAGTTGTTTTGAGGCGAAGGAATGGCCATTTGTGGCGATGGTAAAACAATCTGCGCACCACATTGCAGTGAGAAATAAAAGAGAGACAGGAGGTAAACGATGACGACCCTTCGGAGCATTCCTGTTCCGTGTAATGAGGTCGTAAAAATCTCAAGGTTAGATACAGGATCATCCTGATCCCGCTTCAAATGGTGCAAATAGCGGCGGAGGGAATCGAACCCCCGACAAGCGGATTATGAGACCGCTGCTCTACCACTGAGCCACGCCGCCATTGAAAAGAATTTTGGCACATAGCCAAAACCCTCTTTCAGGTTAGGAATCATACACAATAAGTGTGCCTTGGGCAAGCAGAAATAGTAAGCGAATTTGACCGGGAAGCAATGCACACTGATCCAGGTTCTGATGAATCATCACACGATTGCGGATGAATAACACTCAACTTAATTAATTAATAGTGTTTATATCACCAAAAAATAGTTGACTATTTTTCCGGATAGATTTCGTCAGAATTCTCTATCGTCAAGCGATTCTGATCGATATGATTCAACCATCAGGCAAGCTCTCTTTGCCCGATTTCTTCATGACCAAAACTTGTCAAAATGTTCTCTCGGGAGTCGTAAGTACAATGTATTTGAAGAGATATATCTTGAAGTCGATACTATCGATTTTTATCTACTTCTTCACCATCACAATGCCGCCTACTGTTCGATCAGACGACAAAAAAGAAACGCCTGCCATCATTGGCACCTGGCAACTGGAATACGACTATAACGGTAATTCGATTACGGATAAGTATGAGATCAAATCTGGTAAAGATGGCACGTTGACGGGTCGTATTCTACGCGATGGCAAAGAGATAACGACGCTTGAGAAATTTAAGGTTGAAGGTAAAAAAGTGACTTTTGAAGCCAAAGGCACAACCGATGGCACCAATTGGACTGCTGAATTTTCATGCACCGTCGATGGCGACGAAATCGATGGCATGGTCAAAATTGGTGCCAACGATCAATCGTTTGACCTGCCATGGAAACCAAAGCGAGTTAAAGTGGACCCGAAGTCCTAACTCTCTTTATGATAATGCAATAGAATCATTCTGACCGGTGCCGGGCTGGTCAGAATGATCAATGAAAATGATCTTCGACGAGAAAACATCGCGATTCTCAAATTTGCTCAAGACTGATTTTTTCTAACACCCTAAAAAATTGCATTTATTAAGGTTACGTTATCTTTTAGTCCAGTTTTGATCGCGCAGGTTTGTAACGATTGTATGAATTCAACGGAAGTTTTGGATTATTTCGACCGATAGAAAATGACAGTGATACTCAGGACGCTTCTGGTACTTGAAATGTGTGGTGTGGCTGAAGGGAAGCAGTCGCTCTGCCTATTTCGAAGTGTGCAGGGGTTGTTCATCAGGCAGTAACCAACGTCGCAGTTGGGGAAGGAGTCAATCAGGTGATTAAGAAATCAGGCAAATGGATCATCGCAACTATTGCGATGGGAACGGCCTTGAGTTCGACCGGCTCGGTTCATGCTCAAAGTGGTCTTTTTGGCAGAGGTTCTTCGAAGGCGTCGCAGACTTCTAAGGCACCGGCCGCCAAGCATGATCACGTCAGCCCGGCAGGGATGAATATCGGTGATCAGACACCGGAAGGCACGGTAGTCAGTGTTACGCCGATATACAAGCCGGGCGAAGAGCCGGGCAAGGCCTCTTTTGATGGAATCAGGCAGGATCACGGCTATGGCGGTGGTCATGGTCTTGGTGCACCAGCATCGGTGACGGCCGAACCAAGCCCGATTGGCGTGGTTCAAACAAACTTCAATCGCTCAAATGCTCCGCAATTACCTCCGGGCGTTCAGCGCGACGTGATGGCACACGGCCGTCAGGCAGGTGCCATGCCTCCAGGCATGATGCCGCCGGGAATGGTTCCACCGGGCCAGATGCCGGA
>JBILGL010000634.1:0-2719 GCA_044351075.1 Isosphaeraceae bacterium
GTCGCAGGGTGGATCAGTCGCAGAATCGGCGAGTCATTTTTCTTCTTCTGTCGGGGTTGGGTCTTTGCAGGGAGCACAGCCTGTTCTCCTGATTCGTGAATCATCCTGTCAGCACGTTGGCTCGAATCAACACTGCACCACGGAAGCCCCGAGATCCCATTTTTGGGTCAGTTATGTTGCCAGAATAGGGATAGAGTTGAGAAATCAGGGACTTCTTAATACGGGATGCAGTTTACTGTTGATTCAGAAGTACATCAAGAGAAAAACTGTTTACTTTAGCAATTTTTCAAAAAAATATGAATTTTTTATTGAATGTAAGTCACTCTCTGCGTAATCTGAGGGGCATGGGATACTCTGATAAACTAAATCGACTTTGTTTATTGCGAGGTATGGACCAGATAACACTGGCCCAGAAGGTTGGTATATCTAAATCGTCGATGTCGCGGATTCTCAATGGCGCGCAAGAGCCTAAATTAATACTGGCAGCTAAGTTAGCGAGAGAGCTTGGGGTGACACTTGATTCGCTGGTGAACGACTCCGACGAGATTGATTCGCTTGGGAATATTCAGGAATTGACCAACGATCAGGTAACGATTCTGAGTATTGTGGAACGCCTTGGTTACGACGTTGCGATTGATCGCCTGCTGGCTGTCAGCCTGCCGGGGGCGGCGGTCGTTGAGGTTCATGAGCCGAGGCCTCATGTGCAAATCAATTCATCACCAGCGAAGCCACAGGTCTTTTCAGCGGGCTCAAAAACCTCGACCCATTAATTTACAGGATCTTTTTTTACATGCCGGGCCGTTTAAGCCGGTAAGGAATCATCCAGTTAAACCATTTTTGATGCAGAAAATCGGCTTGCAGTAACTCGCAAATGCCTTGCCCGTGACCGTTTGCCGTCTGGTCGGACTGGCTCACCCAGCGCAGGTAAAAAGGCCCATGATCGACTGGCTTGCCCAGCTTCCAGTTCATACCCTGATTGGTCCTGGCCATTTCCTCGTGATAACGAATACCAAAAACGGTCTTTTTTGGCGTCTGGCCGGTGAGCCGTTCGATCGGCTCGACGTGCTTCACCCTGCCTTCGCTGCATTCGATCCAAAGGCCCTCGCTTTGCCCGGGGGCAGGCTCGCAGACGTAATAAATCTCGGTCGTCTCAGCGTGATGGAATCGGCCCCAGTGCCAGCGATGAAACGAGCGTGAAAGCTCGTCGTCGCCGGCATTATGGTCGTGATAGCCACGGCCTTTGAAAGACAGCCGTTGTTTTCCGGCGGTAATTTCGCCTTCCACGGCACAATCAGCCGCAGCGAGCATCCAGAGATGCGGGTGGTCGGCGGTGCCCAGGTCTTTCTCCCAGCCGGTCAGGCCGCTGGAGGGGCGAAAAGTCAGCTCGACATGGGCCCTTTTGGGGCCAATACCGAGAATGGGTGTATTGATTTGAAGAGAATAGGTGTTGTCGGGAAGCCTGCGAAGGCCATTTCCCCCAACATGCAGCTCAAGTCCTTTTGAATCAAGCGTATGTGAAAATTGGTCGCGGTTAAAGGCGTTGAGCGCATAGGCCAGGGTTTTGCCGTCTCGATACCACGAAAAGCCGATGGCGCAGTGGTCGAGCGGATGCGGTTTGGGGTGTTTTTGCGGATTACTCAGATGGCGGAGAGAGGCCAAACCATAAGCAGGATCAAAGGGGAGGGCGGAATACCAGACGAGCACAAGGGCGTCTCGGCCGTCATGGCTGATGGCGTCAAAATACCACCATTCATGGGCCCCGGGGGCCTGGGGGTTGACCCATCGGTCAGGATCCTGTTCGAACATACGGCTGAAATCCTGAATTGGTTGTGGTTGAATCGTTGTTTACCCGATTATCGCAGAGCCAGCCGGGCGTCTTCCAGCCAGGTGCGGGCCTGGCAGCCGAAGAGACCTCTGATTTTTCTGGAAGTCGAGACTCGGGCACGGGTTCGGAAGATATCGCATTCGAGTTTTTCGATTTCGTTCAGAATCAGGCTGTAGAGGTGGCCCATCACTCGAATGGTCATGCGGTGTGTGCTGCCAAGTACATGCGGAATGCCCGCTTCCGCCTCGGCATAATGATGGCGGGCGCGGTCAATCTGAAATTTCATGAATTGGCGGAATGGGTCGCTCATGGTTTTGGCATGAATCTGCTCTTGAGAAATGCCAAATTGAGCGAGTTCGTCGAGCGGTAGATAAATGCGGCCGCGGTCGTCGTCCTCGCCAATGTCGCGCAGAATGTTTGTGAGCTGCATGGCTGTGCCGAGGGATTTCGCCTGAGTGAAACAGGCCCGATCGTCAAAGCCAAAGATATGGGTCATCATCAGGCCGACAACACCCGCCACTCGATAGCAGTAAAGGTCGAGCTCAGGCCAGTTTGCATATCGATTTTGAACAAGATCCATCGCCATGCCCTCCAGCAGCTCCTGAAAAAGCTCCTGCGGAATCTGGCGACGATTGACCGTTTCGCGAAATGAGAGTAGCCCGGGGGAAACCGGTTTATTGCCATAGGCTTCATCCAGCGCTTTTCGGGCCTGATCCAGCCTGATGCGGGCCTCGGCCAGATCGGCTGCATCGTCCACAGCGTTATCAGTCCATCGGCAAAAGGCGTAAACGGCGTAGGCGTGCTTACGTGTGTTACGCGGCAGGCAGTGCGATGCAAAATAAAATGTGCGTGCGTAGTAAGATGTGATACGCCTGCAAGTGCGATTACCGAGCC
>JBILGL010000334.1:0-5243 GCA_044351075.1 Isosphaeraceae bacterium
GGCTGCCAGTGGAGTAGAAATTATTTGTTGCATTATTCAGGGTGATGTTGCCATTGGCACCAACTCCACTCGAAACAAAATTCGCCGCACCACTGATCACCAGATTACCGCCCGATTGCGTAATCGTGCCTCCTGAAATTAGCGTCAGGTTCGTGCCCAGCGTGGCATTGGTTCGGTTGATTGGGGCTGTAATAATCAATGGTCCAGCATTCGTGCTGCCGATGGTCAGCGTGCCGGCCGTGATCCGGTTAAGTTCAGTTTGCGAAAGACCAAGGTTGGATGAAGAATCTGCCCCGCCCAGATCAACTCCAGCACCCAGAGTCTGTATTACGACATTGCCCGCTGTTGTGGCATTTACGGTGCCCGTCAGGTTCACGCTGTTGGCCGTCAGGGAGATCAGACCGCCGTTGCTGGCAATGCGGTCGCCTGAACTGTACGAAAGAATTCCTGTTCCCGATTGATTTGCTGTAACGCCCGTGATCGTGACATTGCCGGAACCTGTAGATGCAACATTGGCTGAGCCATAAAGATAAACGCCAGTGGAATCCGTCCCCGTGGCACACGAGGTGCCATTGATCGTCAGGCTGCCGGAACTGGTGGTGGCCGAAGAAGAGACAATAGTCACACCACGAGCAAAATCTGTCCCGTTGGCGGATGTGCCCGTGATCGTGACATTACCGGAACCGGTAGATGAGACATTGGCTGAGCTAGTGAGATAAACGGCTCCGGAACCTCCCCCCGTGCCGCAAGAGGTGCCATTGATTGTCAGGTTGCCGGAAATGGTGGTGGCCGAAGAAGAGGTAATAAAAACACCACGAGCATTACTAGTTCCATTGGCCGCAGTGCCGGTGATCGTGACATTACCGGAACCGGTGGATGAGACATTGGCTGAGTTTCTGAGATAAACAGCTCTGGAATGCGTTCCTGTGCCGCAAGAGGTGCCGTTGATCGTCAAAGCGCCGTTTACGGTTGTTACGCAGGCACCATTGGCAAAAATCCCATAAGCAAAATTTGCAGAGCCATTACCACTCACCCCGGTAATCGTCACGGCCCCTGAGCCGGTCGTGGCTACACGAGCCGAAGTAATATTTACACCCGCATTCACCGACCCGCCACCAGCCCGCCCATCCAGCGTGATATTGCCACCGGTCGTATTGACATTCACACCGGAGCCGCTGATACAGACGCCATCAAACGTGCCCGCCTGATACACCCCGCCGCCGTTGCCATAAATTTCGATATTGCCAGATTCTGCGGTAATATTGGCTGTGACGGAAACATTCCGCGCATTAAAAATGATCGAGCCGCTGCTATTGGCCGAAATCGGGCTGGAAACGGTGATAGCATTTCTGGAAGTTGTCAGACTGAGGTTAGCACCGCCGATAAACGAAACAGAGTTAGCAACATTGATTGTGCCAGTGCCGGTGGTGGAATTCGTGAAATTCACCGTCAGGCTGTTGCTGAAACTGTTTCCGCCTGAATTCAAGAACGACAGGCTTGAGCCAAAATTCGCGGCATTGTTTTGAATAAGAATCGACGAGAGCGCAAGATCGTTGCCGATGGTCAGTGTGGTTGTTCCGGCACCGGTCAGCCCGGTCTGGTCAACACCTGAAAAATTGAAGCTTGATGTGAGCGTGTAGTTGCCCGTGCTGGAGTCAGACTTGATGGTGAAGGCTTCGTTGTCATTATCAGTCTGGATAGTCAGTAAATTACTCGAATAGCTAAAAGTCGCCAGCAACTGGCGCTCTTCCAGCAGGTCAAGCACGGAGTCCTGCAGAAATTTATGCTGGCGATGCTTGATGGTCTCTTTGCTGCGGCGAACAATGTTGCGAATCGAGAAGATTGAAGAGAGCAGCGAGAAGCGACGAATCATGTCGATAAATCCTTTGGATGATTGTCTCGGGAGAGAAGCAATACCTGATGCGTATGTCGAGAGAGTGCTTAGGAAAATTGGCTGCCTGTCATCGAGCCCGGTGTTTATTCAGACGGTGCCAATCAGATGAATCTGTCGTGCGGAAGCAGGTTAAAACCTGTGCTCTAAGGTGATTACATCGCTACAGTTTCCTGAAGAGCGGGAGTGATTGAAAAACCCTGCATGGGCCTTCGGGATTCCCCTGAAAAGGAGAAAAGCACCATGCAGGGCTGGCTTGGTGGTATGAGTGTGCTGACGAGACGATTGACCCTGTTCATCCAGACCTGTCGGCTTGAACGGGGTAACAGATAAACCCCGAAGCAACAATTGGGTGCCTGCTGAAGTCGGTCTGAAGGGATCATATTTCTCATCATGAGAAGAGTCTGAGGCTGAAGCGATACTGCCGTATCCAGTTCCAAGCCATTACGCCACATGAGGTTAGCAGGCCATATCAGCTTGATCTTTATCAAGCCTGTTGCCTGAGCACCATCCCTCATATCCTTTTAAGCAGTTGAACTCAGCAAAATCTCTGACGAAAAATCAGAATTTTTTAAAAGTTTTTTAAAGAAATTCTTATCTAATGATTTAACAGACACTTACAGAAAAACACCGCTGGCTTATGGCTGCAGGGGCTGCTCTCTTCCAGTTTTACCGGAATTTTCTAAATCAACAAGGGTTTTTGTGAAATTACTACGAAATTGTTCAAGATGATCTGCTTTTTCACCCTCCATATTATCACGGAGGGAATCGATATACGTGTCCAGCCATGCCCTCAGGAAGAGGATGTTTTCAAATGGCTGGTTGAGGTCTGTGAAATCCGGCTGAAATTGTTGATGAAATTCTTTCAGGTGTGCCAGTGCCGTGCTGTTCTGTTGCTTTATGCGAAGTTGGTCTGCAATGCTTGTTGATGCCTTAATGGCAACCGTTCTTGCTTTTCGATATTCAGAGTCTGTGGGTATAAGCCGGCTTGCGTAGTTGATGATCTTGTTGAGAAGTTCGTTTGAAATGCTTTCATAACCGAGCTCGCGAAAAGCGATGGCATCGCGAAAGAGAGATTCCAAAGCATCGCCGCTGAAATCTCTGGTTGTTTCGATTCGATTAATATACTGCTGGATAATTTGCTGATTCTGACCATGGACCTTGCTGGAAAGAGCCGGAATTTCTCTGGTTTCCTTGATCTTTTCAAGTTCTTTGAGGAAGTTTTCGCTGTTTCGAATCCCATTAATGAAGAGGTTGCGAGCGAAGTCGCTTTCATTACTGGCCTTAACGGCTGCTTCACGAAAGAGATAAGCGTTGGAGTCAGCTTCTTTCCTGAGTTTTTGCTGAACGATGGCAAAGCGAAATGAAATGGCGACGATCGCCATCAGCAGAACGATTGAAGTGAATATCGCTGTAGCCAGACTCGGTTTACGGCGGCACCAGCGGTAAACGCGATTGATTCGACCTAAGGGCCGAGCCAGAATCGGACGGCCTTCCAGATAGCGTTCGAGATCTTCGGCAAGCGACTCCGCGGTTGGATAGCGTTCAGCCGGATTTTTTCGAAGGCATTTGAGACAGATCGTATCGAGGTCGCGTGAGATACCTGGCCGGATTTGCCTGGGCGAAACCGGCTCCACATCCTTGACCAGACTCAGGGTATCCATCACATTTTCGGCCAGCAGTGGTGGCCGACCGATCAGATACTCATAGAGAAGCACGCCAAGGGAATAAATATCAGTTGCCGGGCCAATATCACGCGGATTACCGCGGGCCTGCTCCGGCGACATGTAAGCGGGCGTCCCAATGATATGATCAATGCTTGTCAATCGGGAATTAACAGAAACAGAGCAGGCAAGGCCGAAGTCAGAGACTTTGAGTGTGATGTCTTCGGGTGTAACGTTTTCGGAGGTAATTGGAAGAACCATCAGCAGGTTAGAGGGTTTGATATCGCGATGGATTACTCCCTGCTGGTGGGCGTGATGCACGGCACGCGCAACACCCGCCAGAAGTCGGGCAGCGGCGCGAGTCGCGATCGGGCCGTTTTTTAACAGACGGGTTGATGGCCCTCCCGAGATGAGTTCCATCACAATAAACGGCGGAAAATGCGTTTGGTTAACTTCAAAAGCCTTAACGATCCAGGGATGATTGAGCCGGGCCAGCGACCGAGCTTCCTGAAAATTTCGCGATTTGGCTGTGCTGAGATAGGCATGGTGAGTGAGCACCTTCACAGCGACCCGACGATCCATTCTGGGGTCATGGCAAAGATAAACGATACTGCTACCGCCATGGCCAATTTTGGAGATCACGACATATTGATCGATCGTCTCGCCCTGGTTGTATTCTGCGAATCCGGGCGGCGATATCTGCACACGTTCAACGAATTCACGAATGGCCACATCGTTTTCTTCCTGGCCGGGAATGGCCGGAATGACATTCATAGCGACCGTGAGATTTTGTTCGTGAATGCGAGCCTGGCACGAGGAACATTGCCCCAGATGTTCAAAAAAATGCCCGGCTCGCTCTGCAGCAAGTGCTCCTGAAGCGGCCTCAGCGATTTCCTGATCGCTGTATTCCGAACAGGCTTCAATTTCATCTGGTTGAGTTGAGCGTATCATGGGAGAGATGGGCGTTTGCTCGTGGGATTATTTCTTGTCGAGAAACTCCAATTCCGACTTGAGCTGACTTGGAACTCGATAAAGGCGGTTGTAAAGCTGCGAGGTTGTTATCTGTTGGATCTTAAGCACTTCATCAGCCTCTTTGTTCTGAAGCGTGATCAGGCAATAAGTTTCCCATGTTTCAGGTTCAACCCGTGTGCGAACACGAGAATGAGCCATATCGATTAATTCACGTGTGGCCATCACGTCGAAAAGCCCTATTAAATGATCTTCAGCAATTGGTGTGCGAAGATGGCTTAATTCGGCGGCATATCTGGGATCAATTCGCCGCATGGCCAGATGCCTTTCCGCATCGGTATTTAACTGACTCCAGCTATTATGGGCGAGGGCACTCATCCAGGCCCGGAAACTTCCAGAATTCTGATGCTCAAAACGCTTAATATCACCAAGAATGCGAATCATCGTCTCTTGCAGAACGTCTTCCATAATGCCGGGATCAACACCCCAATGGCGAAACCACGAGAAGAAAAGACGCGTGTAACGATCAAGAAACTCAACCCAGGCATGGCTGCGATACCGGGAATCACCCAGCCGTTCAAGCAAGCTCATATCTGTATTCTGATCAAAACCAGGATTCACAACCGATTCCCTGCTATCAGTGATAGAGTTTCCAAATGGTGCGTATAAAATACAAAATTTCGGGGCCCTTTGAAACCTTATATTTTATTAGTCATTTT
>JBILGL010000130.1:0-9279 GCA_044351075.1 Isosphaeraceae bacterium
CGAGATTGACGGCGACCGTTTGAAATATGAGTCAAGAACTGCTATTGGAACACTTTACGATGCGTTTGAGCTGATTAGAAAAGAGGGTCAGCCGAACGAGATGATCGACAAGATTCCCGATGGCCCCGAGCGGATTGGCGACGAAGTGAAGACGTCTCATTCATTGCGAATGGACGCGGCTGGAACGCTTGTCCGATAGTTTTTTCGTCGAAAAGATGCGGCATGAAAGCCAGAAAGCCTGACTATTACTGGGTGGGCGTGGATGAGGCGGGCTATGGCCCGAGCATGGGCCCACTGGTGATGACGGCAGTGGTGGCGCACAGCAAAGCTGACACCCAACCTGATATCTGGCAAGATCTTGAAGGGGTTTCTCGGTGTCGCCCGCTGGCCCCCGGCGCAAAACTTATTGTGGACGACAGCAAGGCGGTGATGGCCCGGGCCGATGGTATGCAATGGCTGGAACAAGCGTTTGCAGCTATTGCTGATACCATTCATGTCGAAGCCGGAGAGCTCGAGCCGAGCGAATTCTGGCGGCAGGCTTTTGGCCCGGAAGTGTTTGGTGGTAAAGAACTTGCTTTATGGCAGGATGATTTGCCCGGCTTGAAATTGCCGCAGTCGGGCCGGAAATTTCGCTTACAAACGACGAAATGGCAAGTCTGTGCAACGCAGGTGCGAGTCGTTGGCCCTTCTGAATTCAATTCGCTTCTGGGCGATCCGCCGAACAAAGCTGTGGCCCATGGGCTGGTTTTTCGCGACCTGATGACTTGGCTGCAAGGGCTGATCAAGCCCGGCGATCGGCTGCGAATCGTCTCTGATCGACATGGAGGCCGGAAGTTTTATTATGACTTGATTATGGACTGCTTTCCCGGCTGCTGGGTGCATAAAGTAAGTGAAAAACTGGAATTAAGTCGATATAAAATTGATACGGGCGAAATTTCGGCCGAGATTGATTTTCGTGTCGAGGCTGATGCCAGCAATGGTCTTGTGGCGCTGGCAAGTATGGTTTCTAAATATTTACGTGAACAATGGATGCAAGAGCAGAACGCCTGGTTTGCCCGCCGCGTGCCGGGTCTCAGGCCGACGGCGGGTTATCCAGTTGATGCCAAACGATTTGCGGGCGATGTGCGCGAATTTTGTGACAGGGCAGGAATCAGGCGTGAGACGTGGTGGCGGCTTCGCTGATTTGATTATTTAAGCTCTTGGCTGCAAGAGATTAACGTTCGCGGTAAACGATCCGGCCCTTGGACAAGTCATAGGGGGTGATTTCGACTGTAACGCGGTCGCCAGGCACGATTCTGATAAAATTTTTCCGCATTTTACCGGCGATGTGGGCAAGCACGGTGTGCCCATTTTCCAGCTCAACCATAAACTGCGTGTTGGGCAGAGATTCGACGATCTTGCCCTCCGTTCTCATCGGCTCTTCTTTCGCCACAAAGACCTCCAGAGGTTTATTCATACGACCAGTAACACCAGCCGGCTCCGACTGATTTCAAAGTCGATCGATTCAAACAATTATATCGACATTTCCGCAATAGGGTAGCCCTGATAGGTTGGGAATTTAACAATTCGCTTGACTGGCCTTTCTCAGGCGTTCAATTCCAGGGCTTCTTCCCAATGTTCATAAAGACTTAGCAGCTTTGACTCTATGGCCTCGAATTGCTCACGCACATGCCGTGCCTTGGCTTCGTCGCGATAGGTGGAAGGATCGGCCATCTGGGCTTCAAGCCGGCTTTTTTCGGCTTCGGCTTTGGCAATATCGGCTTCAAGATCAACCGTTTTACGAAATGGGAATTTACGCTTCTTCTTTGGCAATGGGCCTTTCGCAGTTGTGGCCGGTTCACCTGCCGGCTTGTTAGCGGCCGCCTGTGCCGCCGACCGGGCTTTCTTTTCTTCCTCTTTCGCCTTCAGCTCGGCCTGAGTGCGTTCCCAAAGTTCATAATTACCTTCGAAAATCTTGGCCTTACCATCACTTACGATAATCAGCCGATCTGCCACCTGATTCAGGAAATAGCGGTCGTGGCTCACGACGATCACCGTGCCTTCAAATTCGCGCACCGATCGCTCAAGCGATTCGCAACTCCATATATCCAAATGGTTTGTCGGCTCATCAAGAATCATCAGATTCGCCCCGGTGGCGCACAGCCTCGCCAGGGCAGCCTTGCCCTTTTCACCGCCTGAAAGCACACCGACCGGCTGAAATGGCATATCGCCCGTAAGCCCATAGCGTGCCAGAAGATCGCGAACGTCGTTCTCAATCCAGCTCAGATCGTCCTCCGGCCAGACGGCCCGTATCAATGTGGTGTCGGGGGCCAGGCTGGTCAGACCCTGATCGTAGTAGCCGATTTTGACATTTGCCCCCAGCCGCACCCGGCCATTATCCGGCTGAACCTGGCCGATCAGGCATTTGACGAGTGTTGACTTGCCAGCCCCATTCGGGCCGATGACTCCAACACACTGGCCCCGCAGGATGGAACCTGAAAAATTCTCGAAGAGCTTTTTGTCGTAAGACTTAGAGAGATTCGCCGCCTCAATCACCACATCGCCCGATCGGACAACTTCTTCAAAGCCCATGACCGGGCCGACGATCTCCGACATTTTTTCGATCCGCTCAAGCCGAGCCAGCTTTTTCTGGCGGTCCTGGGCCTGTTTGGTCTTCTGCCCAGCCATGTTCTTGCGGATAAATTCTTCGGTCTCCTGAATATACTCCTGCTGCCGCTCGTATTGCTTTTCGAGCTGATCCATTCGCTCCTGCCGCATTTTCCAGTATTTGCTGAAGTTGCCGGGGTAGGCTGTCATCCGGCTGCGGTGCAGTTCCCAGGTGGTGTTTACAACGCGGTCCAGAAAGGTGCGGTCGTGCGAAACGACAACCATCGCCGCTGACTGCCGGGCCAGAAATGCCTCAAGCCACTCGACCGTTTCGAGGTCGAGGTGGTTCGACGGCTCATCCAGCAGCATGACGTCGGGGTTTTCCAAAAGCAGTTTGGCCAGCATGATGCGCGATTGCTGACCACCGGAAAACGAGGCGGCGGGGCGATCGAGTGCATCTGGCGTAAAGCCAAGCCCAAAAAGGACTTCCTCAATGCGATGCTCAATTGAAAAGGCATCGAGATGCTCAAGCTGGTCGTGAATCTGGGCATAGCGGGCGGTGGCAGCCGTGCGTTCGTCGTCGGTTTCGGCCCCGGCGAGTTCTTCGGCGGCTTCGTGAAGCTGTTCCTGCAGGCGAACGAGGTTGGCCAGGGCAGATCGGGCCACATCCCGCAGGCTCACTTCAGGGCCGAAGTCGGGCTGTTGCCGCAGCAGGCTGACGCGAATGCCGGGTCGTGTATAAAGCTGGCCGTAATCGGGGCGATCCGTGCCGATCAGCACTCGCAGGAGCGTGGTTTTGCCCACACCATTGGGCCCCACCAGCCCGACACGCTGGCCGGTGCGAAGCTCAAAATCTAGGCCCTGAAAGATCGGGTCGCCGGTGATCTGCCGGCCCAGTTCCCTGGCTGAAATCAGAATCATGGACGCTCTGTCGTTAAGCCCTGCCGCTTTAAAGGTTCCGTGAAATCAGACGAAAGCGGCCTGATTTATTATCGAAATGATGCCGCGGCGGGCAAGATGAAAAGAAAAATTGGGCGGCCTGAAAAGCAAGCCACCCACGAAAGAAGCTGTTTTGGTGATTCTGAGTCGGATCTCTTTATTCCACCTCGGGCGGCACGCTGCCATAGGGCCATGGCTTGCCGGTGAAGCCGGGCCATGGGGGCGGCGTGGGCAGCACGCCGGGCTTCATGCGGCGGGCCATCTGCACGAGTGTGTCGGCCATGGTTCGGCCAGCGGAAGGAATGAGGTTGGAATAGCTTGTGAGGCGGGTTTCGTAGCCGCCACCACCGGGCCCAAGAGCTTCGGCAGTGGGGACATAGCCGATACAGTCGTTGGCCAGCGAGACAGGCATGGTAACCAGAAATGGGCTGCCGGCTTTGATGTCGAGCCCGAACTGGCAGAAATATTCGGCTGGGCATGAGAGAAAAACGGCTGGGCCAACCTGAATCGCCTGCATTTCCACATCCGCGATCGGCTCTTTTTCGATTCGGGCGGCAAGAATCACCGTCTCTTTGGCAAATGTCCAATCCGTCAGGTCAACAGCGGTTTTCGGCTTGGCGGCCAGCTCGCGTGACTTTGAAACTTTATCTGCATTTGGGACTCTGCGAGGGATTTTCAGGACCTTTGACTCAAATGCCAATGGTGCCAGCGGGGCACTTGAACGCTCAAGCACCAGCAGCGTTTTCAGGGCTTCGGCACCGACACTTGCCCCCACATAGCGGCTGGCCGCTTCGCCGGACTGGGCGATCTTGTATTTCAACTGGTTGTCCACCTGAGTCACGTCGCCCGCCATGCCGGGCAGGAAAACGACGGCCATTTCCGGATAAACCCCTTGAATGGCCCGCTCGATGTAATAAATGTAATCGGCCGAACTGCCGCCCGGGCCCGTCGTGGCATGACAGGCGTAGTTGACAATGCAGCCCAGCGGCTTATTATCCATGGACCAGACACCCAGCACACCGACCTGAGGATCGATTGGCCCGGCAGGCGAGATGATGTCGGGGTTGCCCTGGCCGGGATGAGTGAAAGTCAGGCCATTGGTCATTTTAAATCGACGATTGAAAGCGACTTTGCCTTCGATGCCAAAACCGGCTGAGGCCCGAGCTGGAACGCGTTTTTCCCAGGCCTCAATAATGGCATCGGCGATCTGTTTTTCGACATGCTTCAAATAATCGGCATCGGCCATCGAACTTTCGTCGTAGGCCAGCCGACGGGTGAATTTGTCGGCATGGTCGTATTCGCCCGGCATGATCATGCCCATTGGCCCGGCAGCGTGCGAATGCGAGGCTGAAATCATGATCGCATCAGGCTTGATGGCCGTTTTGGAGGCCACCGCAGCGCGAACTGCCTGCACCTGCGGACGGCGAATGAATAGGGCATCAATACCGACAACGGCTACGGGCGAAGTGCCATCGTCAAAAACGCTGGCTCGCACTTTACAGGGATCGTGGGCCGTTTTATGAAATGATTTGACATAGCCGCCCGGCTGCTCCATACCGGCCTTGGGGCTGATATCGCGATAGGCAAATCCAGCCTTGAAAACGGCTGATGGCGTGGATGGTTTCTGCTCTTGTGCCGGCAGCGATGAAATGAAATTAATACTTATTAATGTAATAATGCATGAGTTGAAATAATATTGAAATCGGTTATGTATGAAGTATTTCATTTTGATTTCTCCGGCTTTATTGTCGGGTGGATGGGTGAGGTGCCTGTTTTGTGCCAGTCAGATGGCAGGGGGAGATTGTAAATATCGGTATTGCCTGTGTGGCCTGAGATATATGTCAGGGTTTTGCCATCGGGCGTGAATACAGGGAAGAGGTCGGGGGCGTCGTCGTGTGTGATCTGGCGGAGGTGGCCTGAGAAATCGCCCAGCCAGATCTCCATATTCCCCGATCGGTTGGAGACAAACGTAAACGATTTGCCATCGGGTGCAATGGCCGGATAATCATCAAGCCCGGGGCTTTGTGTCAGACGGCTGATGGATTTGGTGTCGAGCTCAAGCCGGGCCAGCTCGAGCCCGCCCCAGCGGTCGGTGGCGAAAAGCAGGAATTTGCCGTCGGGGCTAACGGCGGGATGGACATCCTGCCCGGGGCTTTGTGTGAGCCTTTGAAGCGGTTTGGAGCCATCAATCGTGCAGAGATACAATTCCTGATTGCCTTCATGAGTTGAATTAAAGACGAAGCGGCGGCCATCGGGCAGCCAGGCGGGCCAGTCCTGATGCGAGAGCTTGCCGGTGTCGCCCGCAACGGTTTTTGGGTCGGCCGAGCCGTCCAGCGGCATGACGGCAATATCAAGATTGCCCTGAGTGCCTGATAATGTAATTGGGGTGAATAGCATCTGCCTGCCGTCGGGAGAAATGGCGGCATTGTATTCCGGCTCTTTGCGCTGAGTCAGACGCTTTGGTTCTGCATTAGTGCCTGGGCTGAATTGACGCAGAAAAATGCTGTTTCCGCCTGCCTCATGCCGGGCAAAAATCAGCGATTTGCCGTCCGCCAGCCATGCCGGCCGGTGTTTATAGGCACCATCGGTGGTCAGCCGAATGGGCTTTATTGCATTTGAATTCGGTTGTATTTCTTTTTCATCGCCGGTGGTCGGCTGAATTGCAATCGCCAGATAAATGAACAAGAATCTGACAGACATCATACAAAAACATCCGTGATCGCCTCGCCCTGCGGCAGAAGGCCGATACCGGTGATATCTGAGGCAGTCACACCCAGCCGATGGAGGATGGTGGCACCCAGATCGGCTGGCGAAATGGGCCTGTCAGCCGGATGTTCCGCTCGCTTGTCGGACGCGCCGATAATCGCCCCGCCACGCACACCGCCACCAGCCAAAACAGCCGAATAGCAGGGGTTCCAGTGGTCGCGGCCGGCTTTTTCATTGATCTTGGGCGTTCGGCCGAATTCGCCTACAGCCACAATAAGTGTGGAATCAAGCAGACGACGATTGTCGAGGTCGCGAATCAGCGACGACATCGCCTTGTCGAGCATCCAGCCGTGACGATCCTGCATGATCTGGAAATAGCGGTCGTGCATGTCCCAGCCGCCGTCGCCGGCATCCTCCGGGCATTCGACATGCGTGGACCAATTGACCTGCACCACCGGCTGGCCAGCTTCCACAAGCCTGCGGGCCAGCAGGCAGCATTGGCCAAAGCGATGACGCCCGTAGGAATCTCGCACTTTTTCCGGCTCTTTTTGCAGATTCAGGGCGTCGAGCGTCTGCCGCGATGTCAAAAGTGTATGAGCCAGACGATAATGCTGATCCATCACCTGTAAGGGTCGGGTGGAATCAGTGGCAGTGCCGGTATTACGAATACGGTCTGACAAAAGCCCGAATCGGTCGTCGAGCCGCTGGGCAGAAACGCCTTCTGGAATCTCAAGCGAGGGCACTTTCAGGCCTTCCAGCGGGTCATAATCGAGCCGGAATGGGTCGAAGGCAGAGCCGAGAATACCGCCGCCCTCACCTACGACTTTTTTCAGACCCTGATGAAGCTGGCTGCCGAGGATAACATAGCCGGGCAACTGGCCGGAAGGGCGGGGATTTAAGCGGCCGATGATCGAGCCGATGGAGGGCCGCATGACGCCGGCACTCACGCCGCCGCCCAGATTGACGGCCCCGGCCTGCGAGCCGGTCAGGGCGATGGTGCCCGCCACGCCGTGGTCGTTTGATTCGTGCTTCATGCTGCGAATGACGGCCATCTTGTCTGACAACTGAGCGAGGTTTGGCAGCAGTTCGCAGAACTGAACGCCGGGAACGCGAGTGGCGATTGGCTCAAACGGGCCGCGATATTCCAGAGGAGCATCTGGCTTCATGTCGAAGGTATCGAGATGGCTGGGGCCGCCCCAGAGCCAGAGCAGGATTACAGAGCGAACCGGGCTTGGTTCGACAGCCGTCGCTTGATGGGCGAGCAAGTCAGCCAGGCGAACGCCAAAAGCACCCAGCGCACCGATTTGCACAAGAGCACGGCGGCGAGAAGGCAGGGATGGGTTTGGCTTGGTCAGGTGTAGCATTGCAATTGGCCTTACCGGTGGCATGAACGGCAGGCTTCATTCGCCGGGCAGAGGCAAGCGGAATTGTTGAATAATTCCATTCTGGCATGAAATCGGCCGAAAATCAATTGCAATTTGCCATCAGTCAGGTTTTATTCGGTAGATGCTCGAGAATCTGCCAGCATTTGAGCAGCATGCGGGGCAGGTGAAATGGCCCTTTCCAAAGTGTGCCCTTGCATGGCTGACTGACGCGGCCATCGCGATGCAGATAGCCATACCACTCACCAAATTCAGGGTCTGAAAAATGTCGAAACGCCCATTCGCTGGCCGACCGGTGCCATTCGGCATATTTCGCCTGACCACTGATTGAATAGGCCAGCAGGGTGGCGATAATCGCTTCATTCTGCGGCCACCAGAATTTCATGTCGTGCCAGTATTCCTGCACAGGACGGTTTAATGCATCGCGAAAATAAATGATGCCGCCATGCTGTTCGTCCCAGCCCCATCGCCACATCCAGTCGGTGATTTTCAGGCCGATTTCATTAAGTCGGGGGACGCCGCCACGCACGCGTGATTCGTCCAGAATAAACCAGGCACATTCCAGCGCATGACCGGGGTTTATGAGGCGGCCATCAGCGTGATTTACGAATTGGCCATCGGGCGAGACCTGTTCCAAGACGGCTTCAAGGTCGGGGTGCATGAATTTCAATTCAATTTCATTAATACATTGATCAATCAAGCCATCGAACTCGGTAGTGATCAGGTTTTTTCGCAGTTCCTGCGCGGTGGCAATTGCAATCATGCGGGGTGCAAGGCCGATCATCGGCCTTGACTGAGTGAATTTTGCAGGCATGACGCCGGGGTTGAAAGACCAGTCGAGATAGATTTGAAAAAGCTCTGTTGCTCTTTGTTTATGTTTCAATTCGCCGGTGGCGCGATAAAGTGCGGCATGGGCGATAGACGCAAAGGCTTCGCTATAAACGTATCGGCGCTTGCGGATGGGGCGGCCATCGGTGGTGACATGAAAATACAATCGACCGTCGGTATCAATGCAATAGTTTTCAATAAAATCGACACAGCTTCTGGCAATTTCAAGCCAGTCTTCACGCATTTCCACTTCATTATAGAGGGTGGCAAACATCCAGCCCGCCCGTCCCTGAAACCAGACACTTTTGTCGTCATCGACCAGCGAGCCATCGCGATCAAGGCATGTCCAGATTCCGCCATTTTTCCGGTCGATGCCGTGTTTCATCCAGAATGGGATGATATTATCGAGGAGGGTGTCGCGATAAAGGGCCAGAAAATGAGCGTGTGACTGATTCAGAGACATTTGTGCGATTCCCGGTTTGATCTCTTTTGATTCATCAATCAGGATAGGCTCAGGGAATGGATAATTGCAATATTTCAGGCGAGCGGCGGCCGGGCGACTTCTCGCCCGAGAAAATGAGGTAATTGCCTTTGAAATTGAGGCCCGCAGCGGTGACTTTCGACTGAAAGGGCGCAAAAATGCCGGGCTTTATTTCCCATTTTTCTTTCAACAAATCAAATATAATCAGATCGCCCGACCAGCCGGGATGGTCTTTCTGCGGTAGGCGATGGCGGGCGGAATCGGCACCGCCGGCAATTACAATGTGGTGATCGGCCAATGACCACGCTGGGCTCGGTGCGGCGGCACATTCGGCCGGGAGATCAGGCAGGCGAGCCC
>JBILGL010000635.1:0-2697 GCA_044351075.1 Isosphaeraceae bacterium
GGCAGAACGAACTACTTCTCGCGAAGTGGAGTCGAGGGCAACCACAGCAAAGCCCGGCTTGAGTTTGCGTCCGATCAGAGTCGTGGCAGAGTCGCTAACGGAGACCTTAACCTTCTTTGAAATCAGAATTTGAATCAATGTCAGGTCATCGTTGGACTGATTACCGATGACGATCGCCTTGGCGGTTTGCAAGTCGCCAATGATCCGGGCTTCCGGCTTTTTCAAATCGAAAACGGGTGAAGCGTCAACAAAGAGGGGCTCTTTCAACGCATCGGCCTGAACTCCCATGAGGAGCGGAAGTGTCCATCCGGCAACATCATAGGGTGGCTCAGCCTGGCCATTGGTGGTGAATCGGTCCGGGTACTTCTGGCGTTCCATCATATCCTTGAGATGGGCCCGATAGGGCTGACGAGCGGGTAAAAACCATGTGCCGGCCGGATAGCTAATGCCATGCTGGGTCATGGGTTTATTGAGTTTGTGAATCTCAATCCCTGTGGCTGCAAGTTTTTGAAGCATATCCCATGTCGTGCCCTGATCTTCATCATTGACCCTGACAAACCAGCCATAGGGTGCTTCAGAATCAGCTTTAAGCAATTGGTCGCGGCCCATCGCCAGGTAATTCTGCTGAAAGAATTTAGAGTAGCGGGCAACGAGCGTGAGAAGGCTTCGGCCGGCGACCAGCTCGTAATCAACAATATCTCGTAAACGCCACCAGCCGCCCGGCCATGGGTCGGGGAAGTTCACGGTCGGCTCGTGATTGGGGAAGCCCCTGGTTGATCCTTTTAAATCGCTGGGATTGAAAAAGATGGGGCTCGCCAGACGAACACTTGCCGCTTCGGTTAGAATAGCGACCATATTATGGCGCTGGGGGGTTGTGCGGTTACCGCCATTCCACCAGTTATCATACATGGCCGAATGCAGAATGCCTTTTTTGCCGGCTGATGCAAGGTCGGCCGCCATGTGCGAACCAATCATCATAATTGACTGGGTGATCCGTGGGTCAACATTCGGGTTGGTTGGATCGAAAAATGGCGGAACGAATAGGCGGGCCCCAGCCGAGCCCATCTGGTGAACATCCCAGCATACGGTCGGAAACCATTCCTGATAAAGGACTTTCGACAAATTCCGTGTTTCGGGTAGATTGACCGAGAAAAAGTCGCGGTTGGTGTCGTGCCCGGCATAATGATGATAAAGTCTTGGCAGGCCGGAACCTTCCCACGGTTTGCCGAGCGATTTTTCGTACCATTCTGCGACGATGTCAATGCCGTCCGGATTCATTGATGGAACAATCAGCACAACGACCTTATCCAACACTTCCCGCGACCACTCTTCACGACCGCTGGCAAGCTCATGGGCAAATTCCATAAGCATATATGAAGCAGCAGTTTCCGACGAATGAATCGTGCCGGTGATCAAAACAACCGGCTTGGACCGAACAGCTTTGTCCTCAATCGAGCGAGTGGTTACAAGTCTTGGATCTGCAAGGAGTTTCTGATTTTTTTTAATTTCGTTGAGGTTGGCGATTGATTCTTCGCTGGAAATGGCAACGAGCAGCATTTTACGACCGAGAACCGTAGGGCCGATTTCGCTGACTGCGACCCGAGGGCTCTGAGCGTCAATTTTTTTGAAATAATCGGATTGAGTCGCCCATTTGACCAAGTGAAAATCAGCCCCCGGAATGTAGCCAAGATGCTCCGTCGGGGTGGTCAGTTTTACACCGATCGTGGTGGCCGATTTTTCCGGCTGGATCGTTGTGGTTTGCGCAAGTAATTTTATGGCTGGATTTTGTGCGATTAAGCCAAAGACAAAACACAGCAGTAAAAGTATAAAATGTCGCTTGATTTTCTGCATATTTCCAGCCTGACGATTTCCAGGTACTGTTGCGAGCGAAGATGCCAGAATATTCTTTGGTTGGCAGGTTTCTGACTTCAAATCAGAATCAATTCATTTTAAGATAAAAGGCAGGAAAAATCTGATCATTTTTCTGGAAAAGCAGTCCGGTTGTATCAGAATTGACAGGCGAGCCCGCCATTCAAAAGCCGGCAATAAAACGACAGGCCTGGGCCTGACGAAATAAAACGGAATGGAACGCATCGGATAACCTCATGGCAGATAATAACTTCCAGTGGCAGCGATGGCCTGAGACCGAACGTTTTCTGGAAGTCAGATATGCTGAGGCCCGGTTGCAATCAGGGCTTCTGCGGGAGTTTTCTGATCGTCTGCAAAACGAGACTGGCACTCTACTTGAGCACTGGGTTGACCATCTGGTCATAAATGGTTCGCGGGTCTCTCATGAGGTTTTAAGAGAGCTCGGTTACAAGCCGCGCCGGGGTGAGGATTCAGTGCCCGGCCGGCGGGTCTATATTCATACAGGGGCAGATCTTCCGAATCTTATGGTTAATCCTGCGGCGAGTCCTGAATCGCCGGTTTGCCTGTCGCTGGCGATTCGGGTTGAACGACTTGCCGATTTCCTTTCAGCCAATGCACTTACAGGAACAATTCAGGGCTACCCTCTGGGGCCTTATCGAGTTGTTTCATTTGCATCTGATTCGTTTGAGTTTCAGGTCGTGGAACGCAGAGGATACAACGGCTATGAGATTTTCCCCTCGGCTTTGGCGAGGCTGGGGCAGATGACGCCGCAGCGGGCACGCAATATCATTGAAGCGAGTGAGTTATGGCAAACCCGGAGGCGATTTT
>JBILGL010000131.1:0-9242 GCA_044351075.1 Isosphaeraceae bacterium
TTTTTTTTCCGTATCACCAAATATCAAATGTTTTGGTGGAAAACGAATGGTATGAACGGTCGCTAAGGGTTTTTGAAGTTAAGCAGCGGGCTGGCAGCCCGCGCTCCCAGGGGATTAATATTTCTCACAGAGGCACAGAGCCACAAAGGAATAATATAGATATCAAATGTAGGGCATCGGTTTACCGTGCCATTTTTTTTCCGTATCACCAAATATCAAATGTTTTGGTGGAAAACGAATGTAATCAATGGTCGCCAAGGGTTTTTGAAGTTAAGCAGCGGGCTAGTAGCCCGCGCTCCCAGGATATTGTGACAAAGTGGGCTGGCAGACCGCTCTGCCGGGTTATAAATTGGGATATTAAATTACGTTATCATTTAGCGCGATTCATCGTGAGCTGCGATAAAGAAAGTTAATAACCGGCGACATTATTGCTGATCCGATAAATAACTAGTTGATTTTGTGCCACTGCACAGCCAGAATCAGTGATATCTGAATTGCAAGTGAAACATGATCCGGGATTGATTCCATGCTCAAAGCTTTACGCTTTATCACTTTTCAGCGCATTTTTCTCTGTATGCTGATGCTGGCCGGTTTATGGAATACTCTGGCGGCGGAGGCTCAGCCGAAGCCAGAGGGGGCGAAGCGATGGAATATTCTCTGGATTTCGGCAGAGGATTTGAGCCCTGATCTGGGGTGTTATGGCGACAGATATGCCCGGTCGCCGGCGATTGATCGGCTGGCATCGGAAGGGGCCCGGTGGACAAAGGCTTTTTCGGTCGCTCCGGTGTGTGCGCCGAGCCGGTCGTCGATTATTACCGGCATGTTCCCAACATCGATCGGATCGATGCACATGCGGAATAAGTGTGTACCGCCGGCATTTGTGAAATGTTTTACGGAATATCTGCGGAAAGACGGCTATTACTGCACGAATAATGTAAAGACGGATTATCAGTTTGAGCCTCCGGCGACGGCCTGGGATGAGAGCTCAAACAAGGCACACTGGCGGAATCGGGCGGATAAATCGCAGCCGTTTTTTGCTGTATTTAATTTCACGACGACGCATGAAAGCCAGATACGGCTGACGGATGAGGCTTTTGCCAAACGCACAGCCGCATTGACGGCAGCCGAGCGGCACAGGCCGGAGCAGGCGAAACTGCCGGCTTATTATCCCGATACGCCGATTGTGCGTAATGACTGGGTGCGATATCACGACCTGATTACGGCGATGGACAAGCAGGTAGCGGATGTTTTACAACAGCTCAAGGATGATGGGCTGGCTGAATCAACCGTTGTCTTTTTCTGGGGCGATCATGGACGAGGACTGCCGAGGAGCAAGCGATGGCCTTATGATTCAGGCACGCATGTGCCTCTGATTGTGCGGTGGCCGGGGATGATCAAGCCGGGTACGGTTGTGGAAGATCTGGTGACGCTGATGGATCTGGGGCCAAGTGTGCTTCAGGTGGCGGGCGTGCCGGTGCCGGGGCATATGCAGGCGAAGCCGTTTCTGGGGCCGGAGGGGGTGAAGCATGATGGGCGAAAGTATGTTTTTGCGCATCGGGACAGGATGGATGAAACCTATGACATGATTCGGACGGCGCGGGACGACCGATTTCGCTATGTGCGCAATTTTCAGTATCACAAGCCTTATGCCCAGTTTATCGCCTATATGGAAGAGATGCCGACGATGCAGGAATGGCGTCGGCTGAACAAGGCGGGCGAGCTGAAGGGGCCAAATGCTCTCTTTTTTCAGCCTGAGAAGCCTAAGGAGGAGCTTTACGACATAGCGGCGGACCCGGACGAGGTGAATAATCTGGCGGCTGATCCGAAGTATCGGGAAGTGGTCAAACGGATGCGCAAGGCGGTGAATGGGTGGATGGAAGAGATTGGTGATCTGGGCAAGGTGCCTGAGCCGACCTTGAACGAGCAATTTCGGCCGGGGGGAGTGATGCAGAAGACTTCGCCGGTGCAGGCCCGGATGGAAAAAGTTGGGGACAGGCTGAAAATAACGCTTGAATGCCCGACGCAGGGGGCATCGATTGGTTGGCGCAAGGCGGGGGACCCGGCGAAGGCCTGGCGAGTTTACAATGGTCCGATTGAATTAAAGTCAGGCGAAGTGATTTCAGCCAAGGCTTGCCGGATTGGTTTTGAAGAGAGCCCCGTATTGAAATTGCCGCAGGAGTGATTCAAATGCAATGGCATTTCAACGATTCAGGCAGAAGTTTTTGAAGCGATCGAGGGCTTCCAGAAGTGTTTGCTGATCGACCGCGAAACAGATGCGGACATGGCCTTCGCCGCCTGGCCCGAAGGCTGAGCCGGGTGCGATGCCGAGTTTCTGCTCAGTAACGAGGCGGGCGCAGAAGGCGAACGAATCGGTGAGGCCGTCGATTTTGGGGAAGAGGTAGAAAGCGCCTGGCGGGGCGGCGAGCCGAAGGCCAGGCAGGCCTGCGATGGCCTGACAGGCGAGATTGCGATTGGCGGTGTAGTCTCGCCTCATTTCGGCGATGAGTGTTTCGCCGTTGGTCATGGCGAAGCGGGCGGCCTCCTGCGTGAAGCCGGCGGCATGGCTGACGATATATTCCTGTAATTTTGAGGCGACTGGCACGAGGCCCGGTGGCGTGATGAGCCAGCCGACACGCCAGCCGGTCATGCGATAGGCTTTGGAGAAGCTCTGGGCGATCCAGAGCCGGTCTTCAATTTCAGCCAGTGCCAGCGGGCAGGGGGCAGCGATTTTACTTTCGTCGTAGACCAGTCGATCATAAACGGTGTCGGCGAGGAGCCAGAGATCATGTTTCCGGCAGATTTCGCCAAGCCTTCGCCAGTCGGCGGGTGAAGCCGTCCAGCCGGTGGGGTTATTGGGGCTGGCGAGGGCGATCAGGCGAGTGCGTGGGGTGATTGCATTTTCGATATCTTCAAAATTCAATTGAAATTGATTTTGGGCGTCCATCACCAGCGGCACATGCACGGGAGATGCGCCATGAACGCTGATCATTTCCTGAATATTGGGCCAGAGGGGCGAGATGACGATTGCTTCATCGCCGGGATTCAGGGTTGATTGCACGGCCAGCAGGAGGGCAACAGCGCCGCTGGCTGTGACGACGACTCGATCGGCTGGATTAATTTCAAGCCCATGCAGCTTCTGGTATTGGTCGGCGATGGCCTGCCTGAGGGAAGGATAGCCGGCATTGGGGGTATAGAAGGTTTTTCGGGCGGCGAGGGCAGCGCGACCGGCTTCGATGAAGGGCTCGGGGGTGGGTCGGGTATCTTCGCCGTAAAAGAGGCGGAGGGTGCCTGGGTGATCGTCGGCCAGTTGGGCAATTTCGCGGATTCGGCTGGCCTGAACTTCAGAAGCCTGACTCAGGAGTGGCATGGCGGGGGTGATTCCGGAGTGATAGCCCGAAGGTTGGATCGAGGGTCAGTCTTTGCGGGTGTCGCGCAAGGTCAGCACAGGGCAGGGGGCATGACGTACGATTGACTCTGCCACAGAGCCGAGCAGCACATGGGCCAGGCCGCTGCGACCGTGGGTGCTGATGACAATGAGGTCGATACCGTTTTTGGCGGCATATTCCAGCACACCGTCAACAGACGAACCCCAGAGCACTTTCTTTTCCACCTTGACGGATGGGCGGCCGATTTCATCGACCAGCTTCTGAAGGGCGTCGAGGCAGGATTTTTCGGCTTCCTTGTAGAATTCAGGCGGAGGGGCGGCGACGACGATCGGCTCAGGAGCAATGGCGGTGACTGGTTCGGCCAGAACGTGCAGCAGATGCACGGTGGCGCCGAATTGGTCGGCCAGCTCAAAGGCTGATTTCACGGCAGCTTCAGCGTGGTGAGAGAAGTCAGTCGGGGCAAGGATCTGGGTCGGTTTCATGGGGCGTCGCTCCGCAGATGTGTTTTGTCGTCAGATGGTTGACGACACTCTTCCAAACATTTTACAGGAAGAGCCAATTTCGGGCGATTAATACGCCTCGCCCCTGACCATTTTCTGGAAAGCGTTTCGCAGCATGCGTGTGACCGGGCCGACTTCGCCGGGGCCGATCTGGCGGCCATCGAGCCTGGTGACGGGGATGACTTCGGCGGCGGTGCCTGTGAGGAAGCATTCGTCAGCCGTCAGGATATCGTGGCGTTCCATGGTGCGTTCGACAACCGCAATGCCTTTTTCGCCGGCGAGGTCGATGACTGCGCGGCGGGTGATTCCGTCAAGAATACCGGCATCGATTGAGGGCGTATGAATGACGCCATTTTTCACGATGAAGATATTGTCGCCTGTGCATTCAGCCACATAGCCAGAGTGATTGAGCATCAGGGCTTCAAGGCAACCGGCATTGGTGCCTTCGATCTTGGCCATGATGTTATTGAGGTAATTCAGCGACTTGATTCGCGGCGAGAGGGCGGCAGGATGGTTTCGAATGGTGCCGGCGGTGATGATGGCCAGGCCGTTTTCGTAGAACTCTTCCGGGTAGAGGCTGATCGTGTCAGTGATAATGATGACCTGCGGATCGGTCGTTTTACGCGGGTCGAGGCCAAGGCTGCCGGCGCCCCGAGTCACAACAACACGAATGTATGCATCGGTGAAGTTATTAATGGCGAGGGTGTCGTTAATGGCCGTGGCCATTTCTTCGCGGCTTATGGGAATCGCCAGATGGATTGCCCGTGCTGATTCATAAAGGCGATCGACATGCTCGGTCATGCGAAAGACTTTGCCGGCGTAGGAACGGATTCCTTCAAAAACGCCATCGCCATAGAGCAGGCCGTGGTCGTAAACCGAGATCTTGGCGTCTTCCTTGTTGACGAACTTACCGGCGATATAAACCTTCAGGCTCATGCCCAGGCATCTCCCAAATGCAATGCTGTGACTGAACAGGCAACTGGCTTTGCCTGTTCGGAGAGTTTTGTGTCATATCAGAAGCGGCATGCCGGGGAGAGCATCAGGCAGGCGATGTCAGGCGGCCAGCACGGGGTTGTAGGTTTCAACCAAACCCTGATTGAGCCGCACGACCCTGTCGGCCTGTCGGGCCACATTCAGATCATGTGTGACCACAATCATAGTCATGCCTTGCTCAACGTTCAAGTCGCGAAGCAGCTTCATGACGCTTTGGCCGGTCTCGGCATCGAGATTTCCCGTTGGTTCATCGGCCAGAATAAGCTGAGGATTGCCTGAGAGAGCCCGCGCAATGGCCGTTCGCTGCATCTCGCCGCCAGAGAGTTCGGAAGGCTTATGGCGGGCCCGTTTGTCGAGCCCGACTCGCTCCAGCCACATCATGCCTTCCCTCTTGAGCCGGCGTTTTTCGGAAAACCAGCTCCAGGGTGAAAGGCGAATCAGGTGCGGCATCAGAACATTTTCAAGGGCCGTGAGCTCAGGCATGAGATGATAGGACTGAAAGACAAAGCCGAAAGCGTCGTTTCGAAGATGGTCGCGGCGACGGTCGGGCAGGTTGTCAATCCGCTCGCCATTGAGGCGAATCTCGCCGGAGTCGGGGCCGTCGAGCAGGCCCAGCAGGTGCAGCAGCGTGCTCTTGCCTGAGCCGCTGGCACCGACAATGGCGACCATCTCGCCGGGGTTGATGGAGAAATCAACTCCATGCAGCACCGGCACTTCCAGCGACCGGCCCTTGCGATACGATTTTTTCAGGCCGACGGCCTCGAGATGACTTGTCATGCGTAGGGTGCCTTTAGGGGTCATTTTCAGGATCATTTTTGTTGAATCCTCAGCGAATCAGGGCTGGTTTGCCGAATCAATCACTCAAACCGCAGAGATTGTACGGGATGAAGCTTCGAAGCCCTGTGCGCCGGCCAAATGCTGGCCGTGACGGCGATCATGATCGCCCCAAGCACAATGCCTGCTACAGTCATGGGCTCGACAAGCGTCGGAATTTCGCTGAAGTAGTAGATATCCGGGTTGAAAACCCGTGTGCCGGTCAGGCTGTTGATCAGCTTTTCGATATCATTGAGGTAGTGAACGATCAAAAGCCCTTCGACCATGCCCGCCCCACAGCCCACGATGCTGAGAGCCAGCCCATAGGAAAGGAAGATGCCGCGAACACCGCCCGATGAAGCACCAAGGGCTTTGAGCACGCCGATATCTTTGGTTTTTTCCACGACGATCATCGAGAAAATGGCAAGGATGCCGAAGCCGGCCACGGCGATGATCAGGAAGAGCAGAACATTGAGGATGAACTGTTCGATTTTGACGGCTTCCAGCAGCGGGCCCTGCTTTTGCTCCCAGGTAGCGACGCGGAAATAGAGGGGGCGACGGCCATCGAGCACGCGCTGAAGGCGGCTGGCCACTTCGTTAATATCAACGCCGGGCTTGACTTGCACCTGAATCTGATTGACGGCACCTGCGCCTTTGCCATCGCCGAGCATACGCATGAACTGAAGACGCTCAAGCGGCACATAAACGTGCATGGAGTCATATTCAGACATCCCACTTTTGAAATACCCGACGACCGTATAATCGTCGTAGGCGGCCTGAGGCTTGCGGCCGGCCTGTGGATAGACCAGTGCGACCTTTGAGCCGGGCGGGGCGATGAAGTCGTCGGAAGTGGCGCCGGGGCGATGAATGGTCGCCAGGGCATATCCGACAATCGCTCCATGATCAGGCACCTGCTCATTGGCCTGCTGTTTGAGGATGTCGTGCAGCGGGTCGTCCTTGGGCGTATCGGCCAGCAGGTGGCCGGCTGGCGAATTGCTTTTCCAGGCGTCGGGCACCTTGAACGAAGGCTCAACTTTTTGACCTTTGTCATTTTGTACGAATTCGACAAAGTCGCCGGTTTTGGCACGATCCTCTGGCCTGATGCCGATGACCATCACCTGACGCGTAATGGCTTGCCCGTCAGGCAGATAGATCTTCAGGAGGCCGAAGGTTTCCATGGTCGGGGCCGTGGCCTGCACCAGGTCGCCGCACTCCTGCTGGATGATGTCCTGAACTTCCTTCCAGTCCCAGAAGCCGTCGAGGTCGTAGCTTTCGACGACGACATCTGCCAGAATGCCGTGCAGGCGGTCGCGCATGGTGTGGGCGAAGCCGGCCATCACGGAATTGACGACGACCATCGTGGCCACGCCCAGCATGACGGAAATCACGCTGGCAAGGGCGATATAGCGAGTCTTGAGATATCGCCAGCAGAGCAAATACTTGTACATGAATAGAGCCTTCCGTGGCCTGTCAATTGACAACCGGATGAAGATTCAAGGGGATGAATCAGAACCGGCCTGAAAAATGGTGAGATTCCGTTACATTCCTTCGAATTCTGACTTTGGTTCACTGTGCCCTTCGCCGGCAACGGCCCTTGGCCGCAGCAGCGGGAAGAGGATGACGTCGCGGATGGAGGGCTGATCAAGCAGGACCATGACCATGCGGTCAATACCGATGCCGAGTCCACCGGCGGGCGGCATGGCATGCTTGAGGGCCTCAATAAATTCCGTATCCATCTTGGCCATAGAGTCTTCTTCCTTCTGGCCTGCAAGCTGGCTGCGGAAGAGATTTTCCTGCAAAATCGGGTCGTTAAGCTCTGTGTAAGCGTTGGCCAGCTCCATGCCCTGCACGAAAAGCTCGAAACGTTCGGCGACGTTCGGGTTTGATGTTTTGCGCTTGGTCAGCGGGCAGAGCGAAGCCGGGTAATCGATCACGAAGACAGGCCCTTCAAGGGCATCTTCGACATATTCCTCGAAGAGTTCGCTGACCAGAACATCGTGATCAACGCCATTTGTCGTAAAGCCTTTGGCAGAGGCTTTGGCGATCACCGCCTGTTTGTCGTTGATGTCGCAGCCGACATGTTCGGCAAAGAGATCGGCATAGGTGCGGCGGGCCCAGGGGGGCTTGAAGTTAACGGTTTTGCCGTTTAAGTTTCGTTCATAATTGCCGTCAACGGCTTCAATGGCTCCGGCGAAGATGGCTTCAGTCAAGTCCATCATTGAGTGATAATCGCCATAGGCCTGATAGCACTCCATCATCGTGAATTCTGGGTTGTGCTTGGTGCTTATGCCCTCATTACGAAAGACGCGGGCAATTTCAAAGACGCGCTCCATGCCACCAACCAGCAGTCTTTTCAGATAAAGCTCAGGGGCAATGCGCAGATAGAGCTGAAGGTCGAGGGCATTATGATGAGTGATGAATGGACGGGCGGCCGCTCCGCCTGCAATGGCCTGCATTGTCGGCGTTTCGACTTCCATAAAATGGCGGTCGGCCAGCGTTTTGCGAACAGAAGCGATGATTTTTGAACGGCTTAAAAAGGTGCTGAGACTCTCAGGGTTGGAAAAGAGATCGACTGAGCGGTTGCGATAGCGCTGCTCAATGTCAGTCAGGCCCTTCCATTTCTCGGGAGGGGGTAGAATCGACTTGCCGAGGAAGGTGATCCGGGTGGCGAAAATGGTGAGTTCGCCCGTCTTTGTAAAGCCGAGTTTGCCTTCAATGCCCAGCAGGTCGCTTAAGTCCACTTCCTGGAGAAGAGCCCAGGCGTCGTCGCCTACCTGGCTTTTGCCGCAGAAGATCTGAATCTTGGCCGACCAGTCGCGAAGGTCAAGAAAGATGGCCTTGCCCGCAGTGCGGCGAAGCATCACACGGCCGGCGACTTTGACGGCGGGGCCGGGTGGCTGGTGGCCGGCTTCATCCTTGGGAGGAACCTGAGATTCAAGAGCCCTGACATCGGCGATGGCCTGATGATCGTCAAAACGCTGGCCCCAGGGGTCATGCCCAAGATCTGTAATAGCACGCAATTTGGCAAGGCGTACCTGTTCCTGATCTTCACCATGTCCCGGCGCGTCGCTCATCAGGCCCACTCCCTATTCTTCGGAATCTTCATGCGTCAGCAGCAGTTGTCTGTCATGAATGAAAGAGCATGAAGTTTAGAAATTGTAATGAATTGAGTGTTTCGGTCAACGTTATTTTGCCATCTGCGAGCGTAAAAAAAAGAAAACAGAGTGCCAGTTGGCACTCTGTTATCTGCATTGAAGATCGAGGGTAAACTAACAGTGCTGACGATTTACTTGCCCAATCCCTTGAGCATCTTACGGCGGAAACGGAGACCACCAACTGTCACCAGACCAAGGCCCATCATCACATAGCTGGCTGGTTCAGGAACCAGCGAGACCTGAGTTTGAGTAGTGCCCGTGATAGTGAAGTTATAGTTACCAGCTGCAAGGGTCGCTGAAGTAAAAGCGTAAGATGCATTCACATTCTGCGTCGTTGAACCAACGACGGGGAATGATAGCGAGTAGGCAATTGGTGAAGGTGCATACTGTGGGTT
>JBILGL010000636.1:0-2690 GCA_044351075.1 Isosphaeraceae bacterium
GAGACTTCACCGTTTTTGATCTGGGCAAATGCATAATTGACAACCGTCAGCTTATCGGCAGGAATATCAGCAATATTATAATTCCGGCCATATATGCCCCATTCGGCAAAGTAGCCCACAATCTGCTTTGATGAGGGCCCGCCAGACATTGGCTGGTCGTCGTTTAAAATCGTTCCTGTACCAGTTGAAGTTGTAATGATTGCCCCTGTAGCACCCGAAAGCTGCATTTTAAAGGTTTCATCAGCCTCGATATTGATATCGCCACTGACTTTAACCGTGACCGTTTTTGATGTTTCGCCCGGTGCAATTGTCAGCAGCCCGCTGAGTGACTGATAATCCGAACCAGCCAGAGCGGTGATGTCCGATGTTGCGTAGTTGACAGTGACCGGGCTTGTTGCAGAGGAAGAGAGCGTGATAATGAAACTCATGTCTGTCGTCGCATTATTTCCCTCTGAAACCTTAGGCGAGCTGATCGCCAACGACGGCAGCGGCGGGGCTGGTGCCGTGTCATCGTTGGTGATCAGACCCGTTACACTCGTGGTTCCGATTGTTGCACCCACTGGATTTGAAAATGAAATCCTGAAAGACTCATCGCTTTCGATATCAGTATCACCTTTGATCACAACCGAAATTTGCTGTGATGTCGTACCTGGTGCAAAAGTCAGGCTACCGCTGGTTGAGAGATAATCGCTGCCGGCGGATGCAGTGATGTCAGATGTCGCATATTGAACAGTGACGGTCGAAGTCGAGGCAGCCGAGAGATTGACTGTGTAAATCAGATTTTTTGTACCCGACTGGCCTTCGACAATACTCTGAGATAAACTTGAGACAACCGGCGGAACGACTGGATTGCCGCCCGATAATGGGACCGGATTTTTCATGTATTTCTGGGCTTTGGTGATCCACCAATAGCCATCAGTTGGTGGATTTCCGACAGACGAAGTGCTGTCTCCCACGCCAGCCCCGAAAAGCAGGGTCGTAATTCCGCTGGCAAGTGCTTCGCGGATATGCTCATTCCATGTGACAGTCGTTCCATTAACAGTGACATCAGCGTCTGCAGACTGATTCTGGCTGAAATATGCAGCCCGGCTGGTGCTGGTGGTGAAGCTGTCGCCGAAGAAATAGGTCGGAGCGGAATCTTCATAACGCTGGCTTGTATTATTCAGGTCGGCAAACTTCCCTGAAGTGTCATAGGGATTAACTTCCGTCGTTCCATTGATACGGCCAACCGGAAGTTGCCAGAGTGTGATTGGCATCCCTGTATTTTGATTCAGCGTTTTGCTAAACAGGAGATAATTGCTCCAATGATCGGCATTCCAGAACCAGGTAGAATTGGCTGGATCTGCCGCAGCTCCATTCTGGGCTCCAGCGTCAAGGCCGTATTTATCAATTGAAACAAAGTCTGCACCTGAATCAAGAATTCCGGCTGATTTGTAATAATTAGCGATTGCATTTGCCGTATCAACGATCTTGGTACGGCCAGCAGCCCAGCCCATTGAATCTGTTGCCCTGATAATGCCATTGCCAGGCATATTTGGCGAGGCCCATAAATTTACCTGCCAGCCAAATCGCATAGCCGGCGTGATCTTATTAATTGAATAATTGATCGCCTTTACCAGGCCGGTTACATTATTGGCAAATGCAGGATCGCTGCCTGTGCTTAAAAGGCCTGAATCATAAATGGCAGAAGTCTGGGCTGCAATCCTGTCGGGTGTAGTGCCCGAATTTTGCATCAGATACCCAAGAAAATCGGGTTCAAGAATGAAGCCTACAGGCCAGTCCCCTGCCTGATTTTTAATGGTCTCGAGCGTAAATTTCAAATCCTGAAAGTAAGCCTTCATGTAGGCTGGGTCTTGAATGTGCTGCAAATTGGTGGTGTAGCTTTCGCCGCCATCGGGAATGTTATACCAGACAAAATAAGGTATCATCCCGAGTTTCTGGCTCTCGAAGATAAGAGACAAGGCGGTCGCCATCGACACTCGTCCATGTGCGCCAGCCATTCACGGGCCCGCCGTTGAGATAGATGTAACGAATATCCATCTGCTTATTCTGAGCGGGGTTTTCATAAGACCGCCAGAACGCAAGATTGGATGGAGTATCCTCACTGACGCTGCCAAGTGCAACAGTCGAAGGCCAGCCGGGCATTGTGCCATCAGCATTCTTCACAGTCACACCGAGCCAGCGGGCCTCGCCGGTGATTGCATCTTTTAACATCACAGAGGCCCTGCCCGCCGAAATGCCCTCCATACGCAGCTTGCCTGTAGAAGTGATACTCACTTTTACAACATTAGGCGTGTTCGAATAGACCTGAAATGAAGTATTTACCGGTGAATTGAGATTTGTAAATGCAATTTCACTGAAACCCTGATTCACTGCGATCGAAGCCGCCTGACCGCTATCAACGTCAATTGAGTCTATGCGAATGGGGCTTGCACCGCCAAAAACACGCACCAGAGCATCGCTTCGGGAATTACCATTTGCATTTTCAACAACCACTTCAAATTTGCTCGCACCGTAGTTGCGAACAATCTGTGTTGAAGCTGTTTGTGAGCCACCTGCATTAGCAGCAACATTGGCAGAATAAATTAATTTGCCGTTTTCATAAAGTGACCACTTACTTGCCTGAGTGCCTGACCAAATTGAGAATGATGCTTCATAAGTTCCTGTTGCTGCACCGATGACAGCATCCA
>JBILGL010000637.1:0-2687 GCA_044351075.1 Isosphaeraceae bacterium
AATGCCAGACAGGCTTTAGGTGGAATACCCGGCGGAAGAATCAGTGTCTCGGTAGGCACTGACACCACCGGCAAATGGGCTGAGGTGAGCATTTCTGACACAGGCCCAGGCATGGAGCCGGCCGTGCTGAAACGCATTTTCGAGCCATTTTTCACCACCAAACCGCCAGGTGATGAGTCGGGTCTGGGTGGCACGGGCCTTGGCCTGCCTGTCTGCCGCGACATTATCGAAGCCCATCACGGGCGATTGCGGGTGGAATCAAAACCGGGCCAGGGTGCGACATTCACGGTGCGCCTTCCACGCGAAGTACCTGCCGGCGATGGTCAACCAGAATTGCCTTTGGGCGATTAACTGAATCAACGATAAATCAATATCTCATAAATATTTGTGGTGGGATGAAACCCACCTTTTTTGTTTTTAATGGCAAGATCATTGCTTTCTGAAAATGAGTTCGACGAAAAATCATCACCCAAATGAAAGCCGGTCGTTAAAATAAAAGCAGTAGAGCCGACTGATTCCTTGAAATATTGCCATGCAAATCGGCAAAAAAACATGACCACACCAAGCAGCAGCCCGGCAAAACCGCGAAAAAAACGTAGCTTCAAGCGGCGATTTTGCTTCGGGCTATTCCTTTTCGCCTTGATTACCTGCTTGCAGGAAGTGGTCTTTCGCGTCTGTTTTCCGATCCCTGAAACCACACGATTTAATCGGATTCGTTATCAGCTTCTGGCCGAGAGCGACCCTCGATTTCAGCCCCTTCTGAAACGCGGTCTGGTGTATGACCGCCTCTTTTTCGAAAGCCGCCCGGATGGCTGGAGCTATACGCATCGCCTGAACCGATTTGGCTTTCGGGAGCGAGATTTCACAATCCAACCTTCGCCGGGGAGAAGCCGGGTTGTGGTCGTCGGCGATAGCATAACTGAAGGCCAGGGCGCGTCTCCTGCGGAAACCATACCGGGCAGGCTCGGGCAAAAGTTGGGCCGGGGGCATGAAGTGCTAAATCTGGGTGTGGTGGCCGCGACGCTCGATAAGGTTACGCTGCTCGCTGCTGAATCAGCCGAACTGCTGGCACCGCAAACACTTGTTGTAGTGATGTATGCCAACGATCTGCCTGCTCCGCCACCATTCTCAATTGCCTCAATCAATTCGCTGGAAAGCACTTCGGCAAAAATTCGGCAGGAAATCAATGCGGCAGAGGCCCAGAAACGCTTACCACAATTGATTCGGCTTGGGCTTCGGGTGATGAACGACCAGCCCATTTATTCCAGATTTTTTGGCTCAACGATCCGTTATTTTGCCCCCACGCCCGACGCCACCAACCCATTCACAAATCAGCCGGCAGCCAACCCTAAACTCATTCCCAAGCTGGAAAAGGCCATGCGTGCCGGAGAGATCAACCCATGGCTCTTTCAGCAATCGAAAGCAATGCCGGGCATGCTGAACTCCGACTTGCGGCTGGGCGGCTCGCCCGAGCCTTTTCTTTCAGCCATCGGGCAAGTCTGCCGACGGCGAAATATACGGCTGATTGTGGCTTATGTGCCGTTTTATGGAACTATCAATGAGCGGTATGTCAGTTCGCTGAAGGCTTGCGGGATGGATGAAAAAACGGCCCGGGAACTCTTGAGTGACACAGCATACAGCCGTCATTCCGGCGAGCTGGCTGAAATCTGCAAAAGTCTGAACATCGAATTCGTGGATACAGCCCCTGCCCTGAAAAAGCAGGAAGGTACGGGCACACCGCAATTTTGGAGCTTTGACAGCCACCCCAACCCTGCCGGTTATGAAACGATTGCAGAGGCGATCTTCCAGGCGATTGGGCGAAAGTAACTCGTTACAAAATAATCAATTCGGCGGTGCCAGTGCCGGCAGCGATGGCACATTGGAACTTTGCTGTTTTGGGCCGCCAAACGGGCCTGGTTGGGAAGTCGGGGCCGGAATTCGCTCAAAACTGGTCGGTGGCGATGATCCCGGGCGAGGCGGAGGCGGAGGCAATTCTGAACTTCGGCGAGTGCTTCGCGAGACATCAATGCGCGTTGTCGTTTCGGCAGGTGTGCGAATTGCCACTTTTTCGATGAGCTTTTGTGAAGATGTACGGGCAGCGGCGCGAACTTCGGCCGATTTGTCAAATTGGGCAGTTTTTTCCAGATAATCAAGAGCAACCGAATCGCCTATCTCGGCAAGGGCCCATGCAGCAGATTTTCGGACCTGTTCGTCCTTATCATTACGAAGTATATCCATGAGCGGGCCAACGGCGCTCGAAGCTCTTAATCGGCCAAGCTTTGTGGCAGCATCCCGACGCTTGCTTGCCCAGTGGCTATTGAGCATTTTCAGCAATTCCCCCACGACATCAGTTGGCGGAGCCATCTGGGGAACAATGGTCGTCACTGCTGGAGCAGGCTGTGTTACAACCATTGACGGTGCATAGGGTTGAGTCACGATTACCGAAGGCGTGGGCTGAGTCACAATGATTGTTGACCGGGGCGGAGGTGGCTGATTGGCGGCATTGGCGATCGCCATGCCCGCCCCAAACCCAACGATTCCGGCGAAAAGATCCAAACCGGCGTTGTTATTCGAATAATTGTTGTTGATGATTACTGGTCTTGGAGGCGGTGGCCTGTGGCCACGTGGGCCTTGGGCAAGGGCTGTGAGGGTATGGCTGCCACCGAGGGCGATCAAGACACAAGCTA
>JBILGL010000132.1:0-9231 GCA_044351075.1 Isosphaeraceae bacterium
CTTTTTCGGCGGCTCAACTTTGATTCCTGCCGGTTTTTCGGCCGGTTTGGGGGCCTGTGCCCGGGAAGTGACCACTGACTGTGAGATCAGCACCGAGATGTATATGATCTGAAACAGAAAATGGCTTGTTTTCGTGGCTTTGGTCATTTCATGCCTCTGTTCAGCGAGGTAAAAGAAAGTTCCTGCTCTGTGTGAATGTGATTCAAGCCGAGACAGCAGGCAAGAGTCGGGGCGGCTGTAACACCGGCAAGGTTATGCGAAACTTGGAGCCAAAACCTTCGCGGCTCTCGACCCCGACTTCACCGCCAGTTGACTGCACAATATGCTTGACAATTGCCAGACCAAGACCAGTGCCGCCTTCGTCGCGGCTTCGGGCTTTATCAACCCGATAAAAGCGTTCAAAAACCCGTTCAAGATCGTTGTGCGGAATGCCCACTCCCGTATCAATTACCTGAATCTCGAGCCAGTCAGACGAAGCCTGGATGGCATGAACTTCCACCCGGCCACCATGAGGTGTGAATTTCAGGGCATTGCCAATGAGATTGTCCAGCACTTGTCGTATGGCTTCCTCCGCCGCTTTTACCTGCAGGCCGACCGGCAGAGAGTGAAGCTCCAGCAAAAGTTCGATGCCATTATGAGCTGCTTTATCCTGATAGCTCGCCACCCGAGATCTCAGCTGAGGCTCAATCACAGAAGGCACCTGATTGTAAACTTCCTGCCCCGATTCCAGCCGCGACAGGGCGAGCATGTCGGAAACAAGGTCGATCAGACGCTGTGTCTGCTCTTCAATCCTGACAAGAAAATCACGGTTTTGAGAGGGATCATCCAGCGCCCAGTCGAGAAGGCTTTCCGCATAAAGTTTGATCGATGTCAGCGGTGTCTTGAGCTCGTGAGAGGCATTGGTCACGAAGTCCTGCCGCATTCGTTCCAGATGGCGAAGTTCGGTCACGTCCTGCACCACCAGCACAGCACCGGCCGCAGCGGGCTCATCCACCGAAGGATTCGCGTCCGATCGCCTCAAAATCGGTGCAATACGGACACCAACCGTGCGACTGTGGGGGCGGCCGAGTGCATCGCGCGTAGTTACCACGATCTCGGCTTCTTCCGATTCAGCCATCTGCACTGAATTTGCCGCAAATTCCAGCAGCTTCGAATTCCGTATGACTTCCGGAAGCAGCCGTCCCATACTTGTTGTGTCGATCCCCAGCAGTGGCTGGGCGGCCGGGTTGGCGAGAATCACTCTCAAGCGAGAATCAATCGCCACCACGCCTTCCGTCATTGATTCCAGCACAATCCGGAGCTGACGCATCTGCCGGCGGGCATCGGAATTTTCCGAACGTAGCTGCGGCAGCCATTTTTCAATTGCTCCGGCCAGCGAATCAGTAAATTGACTCTGTCGAAGGGAGCGAATCGGCTTATCCGTAAAAAGATTTTCCAGATTAAAGTCGATCTTCTGGGTGATCTCAAGCAGTTCCTGACGCATGCGACGCCTATACCAAAGCCACGCAAGGCAGGCAATTACCACGCCCGCGATCAGCCCAGCCAGAAAACCGCTGCCCCAAAAATCAATCTGCAAATTCATCACCGCCGTTTTTCTCCCCGGTTTTGGTTGTTATATTTATTATAACAGTGTATCTCGAAATGAAATATGATATTATGATGAAGAGAGAATTTTTGCCCATTTTCGGATGAGATCCTGGCAGATTAATCGATTGGCAGGGGCCTGATTTGGCTGGAATGATGACGAAAACCCAGGCAACTCTTTTGATTTATGATGGGCAATGTGGCCTCTGTAATCGCTCGGTCAACTACATCCTCAGGTACGATCGCCGCAGGCGAATTCTCTTCACACCCAACACCTCTGCGACCGCACGGAAAAATCTTGAGGAAAATGGAATTGCGTGCGAACCACCGCCTGAGTCGGTCGTTTTTATCTGTCGGGGCAAGGCATGGCAGAAGTCGTCGGCAGTGCTGATGCTTGCCCGCGAGCTGGGTGGGATTCACCTGCTGCTATTGCCGGGCTGGCTTTTGCCGCGATTGATCCGCGACTTTTTTTATGACCTCGTAGCACGCAATCGCTATCGCATCTTTGGCCGCACTGAAACATGTCGTATGCCAAGCCCGGAAGAACGAAGCCGATTCATTGATTTATGAAACGATTTGAGCAGCGTCGCGATTCTGAAACAAATGCAAAGTTAGGTTTGTGTAATTCAAGCTACACTTTTTTCTCTTCGCATTAAGCAATTGATAGGAAATCTAAGTGCCAATGCACTAAATCAGGTGCTTTGCAAGAGCTGTATGATCATATCAGTATCTGCTCACGATATCCGTCATAAGTGTCTTTCGTGTTTCACCAATGACTTTACATCGGGCTTCGATCCGTGCATATTAGTTGATTAAAAGGCCGTGATAGGATCAGGAAAATCAGCTATTTCGCAGGAATGTAAAAATGCAGCTTTCAAGGCGACAATTGGTGAAGCTGGGAATTGCAGCCGGGGCCTGTGGGAATTTAAGGGCCGGGGCTTCAATAAACGGCTTGCATGAAGAGATTCTTGGGATCGCAATTGATTATGAAAAAGCTCGCCGTGCCCGCTTCGCTGCGATAAAAACCAAAGATGAATTGAACTTCCTGCAGGATGATCTGAGGTCGAAATTTCTCAAGCTGATCGGAGGCCTGCCGGCTGAGAAAACACCTTTGAATGTGAGGCAGACGGGTCAGTTTGAAGCATCTGACTATCTTGTTCGTAAAATTGTATTTGAAAGCATGCCTGGCTATTTTGTTCCGGCAGTGGTGTATCTGCCGAAAAACAGGAATGGACGCTTGCCTGGAGTGATCAGCCCATGCGGTCATTCGCGTAATGGCAAAGCGCATTCAGAATATCAGATTCTGCATGCCAATCTGGCGAAGCGTGGTTTTGTGGTGGTTTGTTTTGATCCAGTTGGTCAGGGCGAACGAAGCCAGTTCTGGCTGAAGGATCAGCAACGCTCAAAATTTAATCTCGGCTGTGGTGAACATGCTGTGCTGGGCAGTGCCCTTGAGCTACTCGGCTTCAGCCTCGCCCGCTATCGAATCTGGGATGGCATGAGAGCCATCGATTTCATTTCGTCGCTGCCTGAGGTTGATCCCCAGCGAATTGGCTGTGTGGGTAATTCCGGGGGCGGCACACTAACTTCTTACATCACCGCCCTTGACCCGCGAGTGAAGGCGGCGGCAATTGGATGCTATATCACGACACTGCCGCGCAGGATGGGCAACCGAATTGAAATGGACCCTTCATCTGACCCTGAGCAGGACATTCATGGCTTTGTGAGCGATGGTATTGATCATGCCGGCCTGCTGGCCATGTGTGCTCCACGGCCGACGCTGATCTGCTCGGCAACGCTTGACTTTTTCCCGATTGAAGGGGCCCGCGAAAGCTTCAATGAAGCTAGAAAATTGTTTGAGCTGGCCGGTGCCGGCGAGAAAATCGCAAAAGCTGAGGCAGAAAATCGTCATTCGCTTTCAAAACCACTGCGAGAAGCGGTTTATGGTTGGTTTGGCCATTGGCTGGCGGGTGAGCCTTCCGCGAACCCATCAACTGAAATTGCAATCACGCCGCGAGCGGACATTGAAATGCAATCAAGCCCGGATGGTCAGGTTTCGGTTTCATTTCAATCAAAAAACCTGCTGGCAATAGCGAGTGAGGAGTTCAGTTCGTTAAAGAAGCCGCCTGAGATAGGTCTGAGACAAGTTTTACAGCTTGATCAGGAAATGCAATCTGCTGATCCGCTGGTGGCTGAACGTGGTGTTGGTGTGGAGAAAAGTAAAACGCTGATTTTGTTTGTGAATGGCAATGAGGCTGAGGACTGGCGTGAAGCAGGCGCGATGGTGAAGCGTATTCATGAGCAGGGTTATGGAACGGTGTTGATTGAGCCGAGGGGCATGGGGCGAAGGCGTCAGCCGGGGCTGAATTCCAAATTAAACTACACGGATCCTGTGTCAAGTATCGAAGCAAATATCGCTTATAATGCATCGATGGTGGGGCGGTCGCTTTTGGGCATGCGAGTGGCTGATCTCATCAAAGCGATTGAAATGATGAT
This sequence comes from Isosphaeraceae bacterium, assembly GCA_044351075.1. Taxonomy (GTDB): domain Bacteria; phylum Planctomycetota; class Planctomycetia; order Isosphaerales; family Isosphaeraceae; genus QWQI01. The sequence goes on from JBILGL010000132.1 coordinate 4,081, forward strand.
TCGTGAATACAAGCCCGAAAAATTCTTGTTGTGTGGCAGTGGCGATGCCGCGCTGGTGGCTCTTTTTGCTGCTGACTGTGAGCCGCGAGTAGCCGGCGTTATTCTTGAAAATCTGCTGCCATCCTATGAAAAGGCTTTATCGCCTGCAGGCTTTGCATTAAGCGAGGCAAATCTGGTGCCGGGAATCATGCGGAGTTATGGTGATATTCCGAAGGTTCTCTCTTCACTGAGGCCGCGCCCTGTGTTGATTACATCAGTGGCATCGCCGGATGAATTTGGCAGGTCAGAACATATTGAAATTCAGTCGAAATCATTGGCCACTTCACCCCAAATGGGGGGCGATTGGCTGAGAAAACATTTTGGGGCTTAACGGATCCAAATCACCTGATGCACAAAGGCCGGGAATATGATATGTTTAATATGTGATCTAATCTCCTGCCTGCTATTGTCAATTCAAGAGATTTGCTGATGCTATCGCTGCTTGCTGCCTCTGGTGCATTACGCCTGACCCGCAGGCATTTGCACCGTTTTGGGCTGGCAACTGCCGCAACCGTGCCACTATCACACGCGCTGGGAGCTGCGGGTGGAGTGGGCAGGGCGAAGCATTGCATTTATATCTATCTTTGCGGTGGCCCTTCGCAGATGGATCTCTGGGACATCAAGCCGGATGCTCCTGACGGGATTCGCACGACTTTTAACCCCATTGCGACGAATGTGCCCGGTATTACATTCACTGACCTGATTCCAAACGTCGCCCGACATGCGGATAAGCTGGCATTTATCAGGTCAATGAATCACACATCGCCTGATCACTCCGTTGGTTCGGCGCACACGCTTGAAGGCCGGCGGCCACGGGGCCCTGCTGATGTTTATGTGGCGCCGACCGATCACCCTGCGCTGGGTGCAATTCTCCACAAATTGCGGGGTGAATCGGGACTGGTGCCGCCATGGGTGGTGCTGCCCCGATATTTCACAACCAGTTCGCCACCTGTCAAAGGACAGTCGGGCGGCTTTTTTGGCCCTGGTTTTGATCCGGTGGCCATGGATGAGCCGAAGATCGATTCACTGGCGGCCAAAGATCTAAAATACACGGGTTTCAGCCTTCCACAGGAGGTGGGTCAGGAGCGGTTTTACGGTCGTCGTCGGTTGATGGGGCAAACTTCTGCGAACAGATTGTCTGGCGAAGAGCGCTGGAGCCAGATTTCGGAACGTGCCGGCGCCATGCTGGGCGGCGATCTCTCGGCGCGGGCCTTTGACGTCACGCTGGAAAGTCCCAGGCTGCGTGAGCGATATGGGCTGAATGAATATGGTCAGAGCTTTTTGCTGGCCCGGCGGCTGGTTGAGTCAGGCGTGCGGTTTGTGAATGTATTCTGGACATTTTTTGACAAGCAGGGGTGCCAGTTTAATTTGTGGGATAATCATGGCGTGGCGACAGATGTCTGCGGAACAGGCGGTGTGCGAAAAGGTGCTGATATGCTTACCCATCAATATTGCACACCTTCTTTTGATAAAGCCTTTCCAGCCCTTCTGGAAGACCTTGAAAGCCGTGGTTTGCTCGACGAAACACTTGTTGTTGTGGCTGGTGAATTTGGCCGGACGCCTAAATTAAATGCAACAGCGGGCCGCGATCACTGGCCGAATTGCTATACCCAACTGATGGCAGGTGGTGGTGTGCGAGGTGGCCAGATTTATGGTGAAAGCGACCGGATTGGCGCTTATGTCAAGGATAAGCCAGTCAGCCCAGAAGATTTTCACGCAACAGTGCTGCACGCTTTTGGCGTAGATTCACAGACATTTATCAGAGACCATCTTGATCGGCCGATTCGTGTGACAGAAGGCGAACCCATTCGGGCTCTCTTTTCCTGATCTTTATTTCACCCGATATCGATTCAGGGCTGATTCATCAAGCTCAACGCCAAGCCCCGGGCCACCCGGCGCTTTCGCCCCATCCGGCCCCAGAGAAAGCGGTTGCCTGAGCAGATCCGACTCATGATAATGCGGGCCAAGAATGTCGGACGGGTAAGTCTCACTATCAATTGATGCCACGGCACAGCCCAGATGAATCATCGCCGCAGTGCCAATTCCAAGCTCAAGATTACTTCCAATATGACAAACGACACCTGCAGATCGGGCTGTTGCCGCAATTTCAACAGAACCAGAGATTCCGCCGTTTTTCCCAGGGTAAACGCTGATTACATCAACGGCACCCGCTTGAAGCAGATTCCAGGCATCGGTGGCCGTAAACGCACTTTCGTCGGCCATGATTCGCACGCCGCTGTGGTGTCTCAGGGCGGCCATGGCTGCGTTATCTCCGGGTGCAATCGGCTGTTCGGCTACCAGAATGCCAATTTTTCGCAGACGCTTCAGCGCAATTCTGGCGGTGGCATAACTCCAGCCACAGTTTGAATCAATGGTGATTGGCAAATCAGGCCCAGCCACTTCGCGAACTGCCGCCACGCGGGCCACGTCCGACTCAAGATCAATTCCGGTTTTGACCTTCAACGTTTTTACACCTGTCGCCAGAAAATCTTCGGCCAGTTTTCGCACCTGAGGCAGATCAAAAGCACCAATCACCATTTTTGTGGGAATAATGTCTCGCACCCTGCCGCCCAATAGCTGATAAACCGGTACGCCGGCCGCTTTGCCAGCGATATCCCAGAGAGCCATTTCTACGGCAGCTTTTGTAAAAGGATTGAGTTTTATGACTCGATCCATCCTTGCTCTGGCCAGATTGACTGATATCGGATTAAAACCGATCAGCGCTGGGGCAATGATTTCATTGATCGCAGAAAGGCAGCTGCCGGGCGTTTCGCCACTCCATCGCGGGGCAAGTGTAGCTTCACCCAGGCCCGTCAGGCCAGCATCTGTATGCACTTTTACAATCACATATTTGGATGTGATGTGGGCGCCGTGTGCGGTGAGGGTGTTGCGATCCTTACGCAGAGGCACTTCCACGGGAATTGTTTCAATCGATGTTAATTTCATATCAGTAAATGACCATTCGTTTTAATTGCCATCGCCGATGGCTGGTTTGTCGGGATTCAGCAGGTAGCAGCATGCAGCACCGGCAAGCTGAATAAAGGCGATCAGGTAGAGAAACTGGTTCCAGTCGCCGCCATTCTCAGCCAGTTTTTTAAACATGTCGCCCACGACCTTTGGGCTGAGCCAGGCCCCTACATTGCCTGCCATGTTCATGATCGCAAAGCAAAGGGCCGTATGGCCTGAGGCGAGGTCGATCGTGCAGGCCCATTTCCCAGTCTTGCCCAGACCTGTAAAGAACATTCCAGCGGAGACAAGAATAATGGCCGGCAAGGGATCGATGAAAAAGCTGGCTGCGGCTGTCAAAATACTGCAAACGGCAAGTGTCATTGCTGGCATGAGTGACCGGCTTTTCCATTTGCTGCCAGTTTTACGGAAGATGCGGTCAATCAGAATTCCCCCCAGAATACTGCCGATGACTTCCATGAAAAGATTGGCGGTGGCTGCATCGCCCGCCTGTGTGACGCTAAGCCCACGCCCTTTTTCAAGATAAGCAGGATACCAGGTAATAAAAAGCGCATAGGAAAATGACTGAAAAAAGGTCTGGGCGCACAAAAACCACATGCCGGGCGACATTGAAAGAGCAATAAAGGCATGATATGTTGATATATTGATATGGCTTTTTGAGTCTGCTTTCTGAACGACTTCAGAATTTGACGAAATCAGCTTTTTTTCGGCATCATTCACCCATCGATGCTGCCATGGAGAATTTCGGTACCAGATCAGAAAAAAAAGCGACCAGGCAACCCCCAGACCAGCGTAGATGAGAAAAGTGTCTCGCCAGCCAAAGACTTTAAGCAGCCTTGTTGTGGCAGCTGTGGCGATCATGGCCCCAACAGACATGCAGGCGGTGATGACTGAGCTGGCAAAACCGCGACTTTCGGCCGGGAACCATTCACGAATGGCCATGATCACGACCGGAAAAAAACCGGCCTGGGCCAGCCCCAGCACAACTCTGGCGTAGTAAATGGAATCTGCAGAATCTGCTCGAGCTGTGACAAACGTCGCTGCCACCCAGATCAGGCAGAGAATTGAAAGCCAGGTACGGGCCCCAATCTTGTTTCCAAACCAGCCGCCAGGAATCTGAAACCAGAAATAGCCGAGAAAAAAAGCGGAATAAATTCCGCCCATCTCAATATCGTCAATCATCAGGTCTTGCTGGATCGTTGTTCCGGCAGGTGATATGCAGACCCGAAAGAGATAGGCGAGAATTGTGCCGCCTGCCAATGCAGCGATAACCAGATGTCTTATGGAAGTTGGAGATTGCTGCGTGTCGTTATTCATTTTCAGCTGTAAGTGAATTTACTCACTCAGGAACTTCCTCAGCACGTTATCAGTGATTTTCGAGATGTGAGCATCAACAAGAATTGAGCTTGGCCAGGTAATTGATCCGGCTGCAAATACCATGCCGCCATTCGGGGTTTCGTAGGTCAGCAGATCGGCCCCACCTTCATCAATATTCAGGCCTTTGGCAAATGGTCTGACATTCGGCGAAGAGCTTTTCGAAATCTTGTCGGTTTCATGCCCGGAAGCACCGCCCGGGCACCGCATGTGCAGGCTTGCCTCGCCAAAAATATCGCCATTTTGCAGGCCTGTATCGGCAAGTGCCCAGTGCTTTTCGTCGGTCACACGAAGTCCGGCAGATGTCATAATTCCGCGATCGTCCCAGACCACTCCCAGAAGGGCTGCTTCTGACTCGCCGCACTGGGCAAATCGGCTCTCGAGCCCGAGTCTGGCCACTTCGCGGGCATCACCGTTTTTCACTTTCATTGCCGAATCATTGTCAATAATATCAACTTCGCAGTTGATTCCGTTGCCGCCCAGATACATCAGCCGGCCGCCGGCGGCGACCCAGTCCTTTACTTTACGGTACATTGTCATCGACCAGTATTCCGGATGGGTGCTGATAATCAGAACGCTGTAGGCATTCAGATCAAGGGTGCCATCGTGCAGCTGGCTCTCAGAATAATAGTCGTAGGCATGCCAATGCTTTTCCAGCCAGCCTAAAAGCCGCCATTCCGCACTTGCGAGATGGCACGATGCCCGCCCTTCAATCGGATCTGTGATCTTTTCCGAAAGCTCGATATGATTGATTGGCTCAGGTCTGTCAAA
>JBILGL010000638.1:0-2678 GCA_044351075.1 Isosphaeraceae bacterium
ATCGATAAAGCTATTCATAATTGATAACAGCCTTTGATCAAAAGTCATTAATTCCAGTTGATATTCGAGTGCGGACGCCAAGATAATGACATCAGGAATATTTATTTTTCGCTAGTTACGAAGCTGAATGACTCGATCCTCAATTTCTGGCGAAATCTCGATTCGCACCATCTGATTCAGTTTCTCTTGAATTAAAAACGCTGAACCAAAATCAATGCCATCATAACCCAATAGCTCCATACGAGTAATACAACTGTAAGCACATTCGCTGACTTGAATTTTACGATGGGAAATGACATACATCACTTCATCGGTTGATTTCAAAATTCCGATAATAAAATTTGTATCAAGTAAATATTTAATCCCATTCATCTCTCATCATTTTCTGAATTTCGGCTGGATGGCCGGTGAAAAGCACTGAATTTTCAAGCCCGCCTGCTAAATCTGAAAGTGGTCTGGGATCTGTATTCGACGAAGAAATGGCTGCATGATGACGCTGATTGAGAAATTCCGCAAAATCCAGAATTTCAACCAGTAGCGGCTCAGGGAGATTTTCGGTCAGTTTCGCCAGCTTCTCCGCAGTTGTCATCGCTTTTCACTCCTTTCTTGTAACTTTCAATCATAACTCTACTTAACAGCGAAATCAAATGCCCGTCATTTACTAAGGGCCTGAGATTCATTGCGTATCGCCATGAAGTTTCATGCTATCGATGCAATTCATTCGACAAAAGAATTCGATCAAGGCACAGAATTTTAAATCAAAAAAGGCCGGGAATTTATCCCGGCCCTGTGGCAGATCAAATCAAACATCAATAATTCGACATCACGGCAGGAGGCCGGAGGAGCCAGAATTGATCGGCGCGGTTTCGCTGACGCCGTTAAAGCGAGGCAGGTTGACGACCTTCGTCTGGGCTGAGGGGCCTTCGTCGTAGGGCTTCATTGAGAGGGTGGTCGGGCTGATTTCAGCGGAGAAGGCGTGGCAGCCATTGCAGCCGGTGAATGGAATGTAGCGCTGAGACCGCATGACGTAAGGATTGAAATACTGGGGGAAAATCAGTTGCTGCGGCGGCAGCATCATATAACGCTGCACATAGTATTCAGCAGTGCGGCCCGTGCAAACGGCGTTTTTCTGGCCCTGATCCCAGAAGCCATAGCCGTCAGGGTTGCCATTGGGGAAGCCCCAGCCCAGCCCCGGGCCGGGCGGCAGTATGCCACCTTCAGGGGCCGGTTCGGGAAACTGCCCAGCCGAAACAAGTGTCAGCCCCAGCACCATCATTATCTGCGACAACATCGTATCGATCTCCCTACCTCATTTAACCGATGTTCATGCTACGGCAGGTTTTCCGGCAGCGTGAACCAATACGGCCAACCGTGCCGGATTACCAGACTTGTTACAAATATGACACAGAATCGGGCCTGAAGTGCCAAGTCGGGGGCCAATCGATCTTCCCTTTGATCGTTTTGATCGGTACGATGCTCAATGATGTCCTATTTTGACAGAGCCTGTCAGAATCCAGCCGCTTTAGCTGGCATTTCCCCAAGGGGCATTTCATCTCACTGAGGCCACGAGATCGGGTCCATCTATCGTAATGATATTGCTGATCGATAATTACGACTCGTTTACATATAACATTGTGCAGCGATTGGGTGAGATTGACCCGACGCTGGAAGTGGCTGTTTATCGTAATGACCAATTGACGGTCGAACAGATCGAAGCCCTTGCGCCTGAGAAGATTATCATCTCGCCCGGCCCTTGTACGCCGAAAGAGGCGGGGATCTCATGCGATGTCATCAAGCATTTCGGGGGCCGGGTGCCGATTCTGGGGGTTTGTCTGGGTCATCAGTGCATGGGCGAAGCGCTGGGCGGAGAGGTGGTGCGGGCCGAGCGGATCATGCACGGCAAGACCTCGATGATTTATCACGATGGCAAGGGCGTTTATCAGGACATTCCAAGCCCTTTTGAAGCAACAAGATACCACAGCCTGGTGATTCATCCTGAGCATGTGCCGGAAGGGCTTGAAGTCGTGGCCCGGACGGATCAGAACGAGATTATGGGCGTGCGGCACAGGCATTGGGCGATGGAGGGGGTGCAGTATCACCCGGAGAGTTTTTTGACGTCGCACGGGATCAAGCTGCTGGCGAATTTTGTCGAGCGACCATGGCCGCCGAAGCCAGCGTGAGTGATTTTAAGTCATTGTGAGGAGAGGGTTTGATGCTGAGCGTTGACGAAGCCTTCCGGCAGATTATCGGCTGGTGTGAGGCATTGCCGGTTTCGGAACGCTCGCTGGACGAGTGCATGGGCGCTGTTTTGATGGAGGAAGTACTTGCTGACCAAGACCTTCCGCCATTTGATAAGGCTTTGGTTGATGGTTATGCGTTGGCGAGTCAGGATGTGGTGAATCGGCGGTCGGCGTTTTCGGTGGTACGAACGATTCGTGCCGGCAGCCACCCTGATTTTTCGTTGTCGTCTGGGCAAGCAGCGCGAATTATGACGGGGGCCCCGTTGCCGATGGGTGCCGATGCGGTAGTGATGTGGGAACATGTGCAGCAGGTGGGCAGCGACCAGATTGTGCTGCCGCCTGACCGGCCGGTTCGGACGGGGCTAAACGTGCTGGCTCGGGGGCGTGAAATTTCACGCGGAGAGATTGTGCTGCCGCGATCAATTCGGCTCAATGGAG
>JBILGL010000133.1:0-9200 GCA_044351075.1 Isosphaeraceae bacterium
ACCTATGTCATACAATCAAATGTTAGACTTATGTTTAGAACTTGTCAACTACTTTCAAAACAAATGAAAATATTTAACAATATTAAGTTTTTTTCGTTGGTTGATACGATCACAGATGATAGATGATACATTCGAATTTCGTTGTAGTGCAGTATGTAAAGCATTGGCACTAGGATTCTCAGAGAATGACGACGATCATGCGTATCAATAAGCTCGATTCAGTGTCATTTCTCTTTCTTGTCAATTCGAATCCGTCAATTCCAGCAATGTGCCGGAGAGTTCATTCAGCAGTTCCGAAGCGTTTTGCGTTTTTTTCATGCTCGACGTGAGCTGGCGGGTTGATTCCTGAAATTCACGCATGGATTGATTGATCTGATCAATTCCGACATATTGTTGCCGCGTGGCATGGCTGATCTGGCTGACGGCCACCGCTGCTTTATTGAGAGAGTCGGAGAGCTGCTCGATCACTTTTCCTGCGACTTGTGTCATGCCGAGGGTGGAATCAACGCCGTTGACGCCTTTTTCGGTGGCCAGCACGGTGCTATCAGCCGCTTTGCGAATCTCGCCGAGCATGGTTCTGATCTTCGTATTGGCCGTTTTCGATTGCTCTGCCAGGTTTCTGACTTCGCCGGCAACCACTGCAAAACCTTTACCCTGTTCGCCGGCCTTGGCGGCCTCAATCGTGGCATTGAGGGCCAGCAGTTTGGATTGATCGGCAATTTCATTGACGGTGTCGGTAATCTGGTCAATCTGTCGCATCCGTTCCGAGAGTGTCGCAATTTCGCGGGCATAGTCGTTGACGGTGACTCGAAGATTGTTCATTGAGTTGACGATCTGATTGACCAGATCAGAGCCTTTGGCCACAGATTGAGCCGAGTCGGTAGTGATGGCAGCAACGGCTTCTGCGCGGGAGGAGGTTTGCTCGGCTGTGGCGCGAATCTGTTCAACGGTGGCGACCACCTCGCTGACGGCCGTTTCCTGTTCTATGGCCGTCTGATTGCCCTCAAGTGCTGTTTCGACCAGCACTTCGCCCGCTTCGTTGAGCTCCATGGCGGTCTGCTTCAGGGTCTGGCGAGTTTTTTCCTCGGTTTCGGCGGCATCAAGCAGGGCTTTGGCGTTGGCTTCGAGGGTGGCGATATTCTGGGACTGGAGGGTGTCGGATGTCTGGATTTTTTCGGCCATGAGGTTAAACGATCTGGCCATATTGGCGATTTCATCCTGACCTGTGACCGGGGCCCGGGTCGTGAGGTCGCCAGAGGCAAGCCGCATGGCGGAATCAGCGACGGCGATGACTCGGCCAGCCAGCCTTTTTGAAGCCCAGTAGGTGATTACAAGTGCCAGAATTGCAGTAATGACAAGTAAAATCTGCCCGGCCGCCTGAATGCGTTCCGTCAGTTCAAAAGCCTCTTGAAAGTCCTGTTCGATCACCAGCCCCCAGCGAAAGGATGGCACATACATCCATGCAGTCACCACATGGCGGCCATCCGGCAGGATGACCTGATCAAAGCCGCGACCACCATCAATCGCTTCAAAAAGTGGGCTGATTTGACCGGCCAACCGGGTGATTTTCATGACATCGCCTGTGCCTTCGACTGGCCTTGGCTTGAGAATCAGGTTGGCGATTTGATTGTTGCCTGACGTCTGATTGTCGGCAACCAGCACACGACCAGTCAGGCCGAGGCCGGTGTAGTCGTTTACAATTTTATAAATATCGTTTTCATCGATCTTGACGGCAATGAAGCCGATCAGCTTGAGCTCTTCATAAACTGGGGCGATCAGGAAGCTGGAAAGTTCGGTATCGCCGGGAAGGGTTTCAAAGTCAGAAAACTCGGGTTGCAAGAGAGCAGAGACACGCTCGATGGTTGTTGTCAGGTTTGTCTGGTCGTAGGGTGGCTCTTCGAGCCAGTTACCGACGCGATCGGGCTTTTGGAAGTTAAAAATGACTTGATGATTGAGGTCGAGCAGAAGGGCATCGTCAAAATTCAGCGAATTGATCAATTTCGCGATTCGATTGGTATGATCCTTCAGCGATTTCTGATATGACTCGGCTTTTGTATCGAAATTGCTGGCTTTTAACGCATTTTGCATCTCAATAAATGCGGTGACGACGGTGCGGCCTGAACAGACGGCATTGACGTCGCGAATTCTGGTCGCAGCATAAGATTCAAGGGCTGATGTTTTGTTGTCGGCATTGACGATCAGGTTGCGCTGAATGCTTTCGCGAAGAGAGATCATGCTCATCCGCGTAATGATCAGGGTGAGGATGACGCTGGGCACGATGGCCATGGCCAGAAACCCGATCATCTGCTTGCCCATCAGTGATTTACTGAAAAAACTCAGGCGATTCATGGAGTTCGGGCCCTTTTCAATTTTCTTTTCTGGCGGGCTTTTTTTTCGTATTCGCCGCACCATTCTGGGCCTTGGTTTTCGATGTTTCAGCAGCTTTGGCGGGCGGGATCACTGGCGGAGAATCGCTGGCAGGCTTAGGGTTCGGTAATTTTTTTGGATCATTTAACTTGAGATTACTAATGGTCTTGTGATCTTTTGTGTCGCGCGGGTTTGACCAGGTTCGATCCCATTTCTGGAAGAGATCGTCGAGAAATTGATCCCAATCGGCTTTGGTTCGCGTGAGCGGGTAGGGGGTCGGGCGAACGGGTGTCTGGCTCGTCCAGCGGATGTCAAACTGACCATCGGAACGAGCCTGGGCAATATAACTTGGCCGCCAGGTGTGATTGGTGTCAAAGTCTATCGTGACAATGCCTTCCGGCGCGTCGAGGCTTTGGTGCCTGATGGTATTTCGCACGGCATTGATGTCTGTCGTTTCCGCTTCCCGCACGGCCTGAGCCCAGAAGTGAACGCTATTATACGAGGCGCAGACGGGGTCGTTTATGGTACGATCCTGACCATATCTGGCCCGAAAAGTCGCGACAAATTTACGGTTCATCTCGCGGTCGATTGATTGAAAGTAATTCCAGGCAGAATAATGACCTACGATTGATTCTGAGGCAATCGTGCGGAGCAGGGCAGAGAGTTCGGTCTCAGCAATCGAGAAAGAAATGATCGGCGTTTTATCCGCCCTGATCCCTGCCTTGTAGAGTTTGTCGTAGAAGGGGGCATTGGTGTCGCCCACGACAGTGGAGATGATCACGTCCGGCTTTTTTTCCAGAATATCGTTGACGACGTGATCGACATCCTTCGTGCCGAAGAAGAGATAGCTCTCGCCGGCCAGTGTGCCGCCAAGCGATTCAATGATCTCGGTCGAGATGGCATTTACCGAGTGGGGCCAGATGTAGTCTGAACCGATCAGATAAAACCGACGCGCACCGAGCTCACGATAGGCCCAGGTGATCGCCGGTGTGATCTGCTGATTCGGTGCAGAGCCTGTGTAAATAATGTTGGGTGATTGCTCAAGCCCTTCATAGGCCATGGGATAGATAAGCAAGTGCCGGTTTGATTCAACCACCGGCCTGACGGTTTTTCGGCTGGCGGATGTCCAGCAGCCGATGATGACATCAACCTTGTCAGTCTTGATCAATCGCTCCGCTTCGCGGGCAAAGGTGGGCCAATCCGAATTTCCATCAGCCACAAAATATTTGATGGGCCGCCCGAGTAAACCGCCACTTTTATTAAGTTCTTCAATGGCCAGAATTTCAGCATCGACCATCGATTTTTCGCTGATCGCCATCGGCCCGTTGAGCGAGTGAAGCAGCCCCACCCGAATCGGTTCGGAATGGTGCATCGACCCAATCGCGAAATATCCAGCAACAACCAACAGGCCGATCAGGGCTATCAAATAAAGCTGTTGGATTCGCTTGGGCGGCATGTTCGGGCTTATTTCAAATAGGTGCCGGATACAAGTCAGTCAGAAGCCCGACGGGTACACTGCCACCCTTCGGAAATGCTAATAATTAACTATATCACAAAAAAATAAGCTGGGTAAAACAGGATAGATGTGAAAAGATGGTTGATTTTATCCTGTCAGTTTTTTTTCAGGTCATCCCAGGTTTTCGGGAGAGTTTTTGAGGAGACGCCAGAGGTTGATTTTGTTGGCTCAACGCCGAGTTTTTCTGAGAGGCGGTGAAATTCTGCTTCAGTCATCATGCCGGCGGCGAAGGCGGCCTGAAGTTCCCTGAGGCGTTCGCGAGGGTCGTCGAAATTACATTCGCCCACTTCCAGATGAGCATCCTCACGCACGCGAGCAAACATCCAGAGAGCCCACGCGAGACAGACCACCAGAAAGACCATAATGAGCCAGGAAGGGATCTGTATCATGATCGGCCTGATGCTTTTTCCCGATGAGAGTAAGGCGGACCCTGAAACCTTGGCCAGGGCCCGCTGCTGACTCTGACAGATTACTTCTTTTTGAGCAGATTTTCAAACATGTAGAGGCCGCTCTTGCCGGGGGCTACGATGTCGAGGTCGCCGTCCTTGTCCATATCAATCGTCGTAAGCTGAAGGCCGGTGCCGGCGGTGCCGGGTGGGAAGTCGCGAAGGGCCAGCCGCTTGGCCGGCTCTTTGGGTGCATTTTTGGCTGGTTCACCCAGATAAATCAGCCGCTTCTGCCAGCCCTTGGCCTTGTCGTAGTTGTAGGCGGCAATGGCTGGGGCGTCGATATCGCCGGGCTCGCGCTCGTGGGCATAAACCCGCTTGCCGGTGATCATTTCGTCCTGACCATCGTTGTCGAGGTCGGCCCAGAGAAGCGTGTGAACCGAGGCGATTTTGTCGTCGATCAGCTCTTTTTTCCAGGTGATCTTGCCGTCGTCGCCCTTGACCTGCTTTGCCCAGTAAAGACCGATGTCGTGGCCCATGCCGTAGATCAGATCAACCAGGCCATCGCCATCAAAATCTTTCGAGAGAATCTGAATGCCGGTTGCGCCGAGTTGCCAGTCAGGATGCCATTTCCATTCCTGATTGGAAGGGTCGGCAGGTGCTTCAAACCAGCCCTTGGGGGTGAGCAGATCAATGCGGCCGTCTTTGTTGATATCGCCTGAACCAACACCGTGCCCTGCGGCGGCCTTACCGAAATCGTGCTTCTTGAATTTCGGCTCTTTGCCGGTTTTTTCAAGCTCATACCAGACAACAATATTTGTTGGGTTTGGCAGATAATCTGGCTTGCCGTCGCCGGTCAGGTCAACTGCCCATGCGGCTTCACTGGTGCCGGGCAGATCAACTTCATGATATGTCCACTTCACGCCCTTTTTGCCCGGGTTTTCGACCCAGCCGAAGTTTCGACCGAAGTAAGAGCATGTCACAAAGTCCATATTGCCGTCAGCATTGACATCAACTGGCAAAGTGGCGAAGCAGTTCAGGTAAGTGCCCTGACGCACAACGTCGCGAACGTCGTGCTTTTTCCACTCTGGGGCTTCATACCAATAGGCGCCTGAGACAATGTCAGTATCGCCGTCGTTATCGACGTCAAATGCGCCTGCGGCTTCGAATTCGCTCTGGCCGTTAATAATGTGCTTTTTCCAGTTCCATTCCTGTGCCATGGTGGCTGACGCCGAAAAGCCAAGCATCAAGGCCAGCAAGCCGGCTGATTTCAGCCAGCGATTGTTCAAAAGAAAGGTCATCAGGGCGGTTCTCCCAAAGGTTGAAAAAGTCAGGGCAGGGGGTTCTATCGGTCTGGTTGTTCAGTCGTTGTCGTCGTCGTCGCCGAACCAGTCTTCGTCGTCATCGTCGGCGTTCTGGTCCCAAATCTCCCAGCCGAGTGATTCCGCCGCCTTGCGAATGGCGATGCGATGGCGATTGGCCACCTCGGCCGGTATTTCAAAATTGACAGCTTCTACCAGTGATTTGTCGAGGCTCACAAAACCGGCAAGATCAAGCTCGCCGAATCGAATCCAGAGCCCTTCGGGGTCACGATGTGCTGAAACGTGCGCTCCCGCCTGAGCCAGTGCCCCCAGCCAGTCTTCCAGCGGGCAGCCGGGCGAGCCGGTGGGCGGCACGACGAGCCAGTCAAGCGGGCCCTGAACACTTTCGGATTCTGGAAATTCGTCGGACATGTCTTGACTGACTCTCGCTTTGACTCGTTTTCTAAAGCCTTCAATCACACCACGGGGAAGGTCCATGGCTTGCGATACTCGGCCCGCATCAGATGAGCGTTGGCCGATTCATGGTTGGTGAAGCGTTCGGCTTTGCCATCCCACTCCAGCCGCTGGCCCACTTTCAGTGCAATATTACCCATATTTCCCACGGACGTCACCCGGTGACCATACGCAAATCGGCAGGAACATTCCTGACGCGACTTAATCGCATTGGCCCATTCCCGGTGATGCCCCGGCGAACGTGCCAATACCGGCTCGGGCAGTTTGATCTCTTTGCCCTTCTCGGCATAGATCTTAAAGTCATTGTAATGGCCGACCATCGTGGCGTTGGTGCCTTCAAACATGATCCCGGCCGAGCGGTCAAAAAGCTTGCCCTGAGTGCTCACGTCCGAGTGAGTCCAATGCAGGTCCCAGCCATCAGCATAATGCCAGACGACTTCGAGGGTGTCGGGCGTTTCGGCATTATCCTTCAGACCATAACGGCCACCGGTGGCCACTACGGATGTCGGTGCATCGACCTTCATTGCCCAGTGCACGGGGTCAACCAGGTGGCAAACGAAATCCGAAAGCATGCCGCCGCCGTAATCCCAGTAAAAACGCCAGTTAAACGTGAAACGATTGGGGTTAAATGCCCGCTGCGGGGCTGGCCCCAGCCACATGTCGTAGTCGCAGCCTTCAGGGGCCGCTGTGTCGGCCGGTTTGCCCAGCCCTTCAGGATAATTCCGGTCAGCAAACATCCAGACACGGCATTTGGTGATCTGCCCGAGCACGCCCGACTGCACAATTTCCACCATCCGGTGGTAATTTTCGCCGGCATGAATCAGGTTGCCCATCTGCGTTACTCGCTTATGTTTTGCAGCGGCGGCAACCATCGCCTTGCCTTCGCCGATCGAGTGCGAAAGCGGTTTTTCGCAGTAAACATCCTTGCCCGCCTGCATCGCCATGATGGAAGCATGGGCATGCCAGTGGTCGGGCGTGGCCACGACAACGGCGTCAATATCCTTGCGGTCAAGCACTTTGCGGAAGTCGCTGTAAAGCTCAGGCTTCTGGCCTGATTGCTCAGCCGCTTTTCCGGCATGGGCTTTGTAAACGTCTGCAATCGCAGCGATTTCGATATCAGGGAATTTTTTGAAAATATTGAGCAGGCCGGTACCCATGCCGCCGGTGCCGATGAAGCCGAGGCGAATACGCTCAGAGGCCGGGGCTGATGCCCCTTTTTCCTGCGCCAGGCTTTGCCGAAGGGCCAGCGAAAAAGGGATGGATGCAGTTGAGGTGAGGAACTGGCGGCGGCCCAGCCATCGCTGTTCGGTGGTGATCGGGGCAGGCATTTGGCATTTTCCTGTTTGACGAGACAAAGGCTGGTTCAGGATTCGGTAAGAACTGACCCTGAATTTGAGGGAATTCTATCCTAGATCGTTGGTACGCTTGTTTCAAGTGCCGTGGTGGGCTTTTCGGCAGGCAATGAGAAATTGAGTAGGCAGGTTGAGGTTGGTTTTAGAAGTCGCGGTAAACGTCTTTTCGATGATCGACTGCCGCAATAAGAACAATCAATTGATCATTAATGATCTGGTAAATGATACGATAGTCACCAACTCTGACGCGGTAGAATTCACCTTCACCTGTCGAGAGTTTGATAGATCCTGATAATCTTGGATCACGTTCCAGTTGATAAATTTTCTGTAAAATGTGTGAACAAATTTCAGGAGGCAGATGATCAAGCGATTTTCTAGCCCTTTTCTCGAACCTCGCTGTGTAAACGGGCGGCTCATTCATATTCCAGCCCGAAGTCCTTCATGACCTGCTGAAGTGTCGGAAGTTCGGCCAGATTTGAGATTTCTGCTGATCTTTGGCGAGCCAGTTCCAGATCTCTGGCATCTTCAAGGGCTTCGATTCTTTGGGCGTCCTCTACGGGTACGATCGCGATTAATTTCCCGTTGATCTCAACAATGACACGTTCACCTTCAGATGCATTTTTGACAAGTTCCGTCAGCGAATCGATCTGAAATTTTGTGTCCACTGTGATCATTTTCAAAGCTCCCTTGTTTTAGCCATCATCCAAATTATCGTTAAAAAAATGTTGACAGTCAAATCATTGGCTGGTTGAAGTTCATTTTTTACTGATAACGAAACCTAATAGAAATTCTTCTCATTTGCCATCAATAAACATGAATTTCCTGAAATTTGATACGATCTATTGAAATACAATAATTCAAACTTTATCTTTTTCAACTATACTTGTTTTACCTGTGATCACCCTCCAAACAGCCCATGACCGAACCGCCAGAGTAACATCAATTGCAATAGTAATGAAAATACAAAAAGTGGATAAAAGACCTTTGGGCGACGTTCTGCCAGAATTCCGCCGGTGATGAAAAGTGGGATCGCCGTGAGCATATACCGGCCACTGCTGACGACCATGCCGGTGGAGAGTGCCTGCGCCACCAGCATGAAAAGCCCGCTCGCCCAGATGATACCAAGCTCTCGCCAGACAAAATAAACACTGATAAGTACAAAGACCGATGCCAGCCAGTCCAGCCAGGCGTGGCCTGTGAGTGTGCCCGTGAAGGCGGAGGCAAGTGATTCAAACGGCCCAGACAGATGTGGCATATCCCGGCCCCATGCCTGCTGCACCTTAATGCCGATCTGGCCATCGCCGAACTCATATCGAAAATAGAGCATCAGGCCCTGCCAGCCTGTAAAGCAGCCGGCAGTAGCAATGATGATCGATAATGATTCTCGCCACCTGGTGCGATCAAACAAAACTGCAGCCGATGCACCAGCGAAAAGACCGGCGAAGAGGCCAATCGATGTCAGTCGAAACAACGATGCAGCCATGGCCAGCAAAAAGGCTGGAATCAGCTTGTTTTGACGCACAAACCAGAGCGACCAGACGACTGCCGCCATGCCTGCCGATTCCTGGTAGGGGGCGATCAGGAAAAAATGCCAGGGCCAAACCGTCAGTGCCAGCATCGAGACGATGGATGCCCTTTGTGAGCCCGATATTTCCAAAGACAGTCGTCCTAAACCATACCGAAAGAGAAAAGCGGCTGATAGATTGAAAAACAAGAGCCCAGCCCATGGATTCAGGCCCGTCAGTTCAATAAGGCGAGCGATAGTGGGAAGGCCGGGCAGAAAGGCGACGTTGGAATTCCAGAG
>JBILGL010000134.1:0-9199 GCA_044351075.1 Isosphaeraceae bacterium
TGATACCGTATTGACAACCACACGGTTTGTCACCTGCCCAATGGTATTTGGGCTGACACGTATCAAAACCTGAGCCGATTGCACAGGATCCATCTGGCCCAGCGATACAGTGAGCCGATTATTGGCTGTGTCA
This sequence comes from Isosphaeraceae bacterium, assembly GCA_044351075.1. Taxonomy (GTDB): domain Bacteria; phylum Planctomycetota; class Planctomycetia; order Isosphaerales; family Isosphaeraceae; genus QWQI01. The sequence continues at coordinate 134 of JBILGL010000134.1, forward strand.
AAACCAACTGTTCCTTGAGTCGTAGTGGCATCAATGAATGTGAATCGTGTACCAAAATTATTGGTCAGCGAGACAAACTGGGCGGAATCAGGCCCTGAGTTATTCACATTCACTGTAAATTCAAGAACATCGCCGATCTCAACCGGGTTCGGAGTCGCTGTCATCGTCAGCGACATATCCACGGTTTTCTGACGCTCGATCACAATGGAATTCGAGAAGCCGGAAGAGTCATTGCCAGCGACACTCGTCACAGTCGCGGTGACGAAATCGCCCAGATTCACCGTGCCGATCGTTGCACTGAGCGCGGCCGTATTAATATTCCGTGTGAAATTGGCAAACCCGCTCGCATTGGTCTGGACAATGACGTCAAACGATTGCAGGTAATAACGCCCCTGGCTCTTGTCCGGCGAGAGCACGGAATTTGCCGGTGTCACAAATAACTGAACTCTGTAGTCGCTGTTTGGCTTCAGGCCGGAAACCTGCCCCTTGATATTCAGATTTCTCGGTCCAAAGAAAAATCGGCCCGTGTTGAGCGTTGCTTCCGTAACAAGCGGAGCCTTAATCCCATTATTGGCACTGACACCGATGTCAATCCCGGTGCCACCATTAAGATAAACCGAGTTATCATTGATGGTGTTGCCGCCACCCTGACCGGCAACCACAATGCCAGAGCCATTATTGGAAATGGAATTTCCAACAATTCGATTATTGCTACCGGTTACCGTGATCGCCGCGCCGCGATTAAAGGCAATCAGATTTCCGGAAATTTTGCCGTTATTGACATTGGTGAATGTCACGCCGGCACCATTTGGGCCCTTAACGGCACCAATACCCGCCTGACCAATATAATTCTGTGAAATATCAACATTATCGACATTCGTCGCTGTAATGGCGGAACCACCATTACTCAGAAAATTCATATTCTTGACACTTGATCCGGATGATCCTGCGGCAAAATCAAGAATCGAGGGCCCGATGTTGTAAATATTTGACTGGCCCAGGTCTTTTGGCCCAAGCAGGAGGATCTGAGGCGTCGTTCTTAATGTTCCGGAACCGCCATCGCTGTAGCCGTCAAAAGTCACAGGGCTGGTAATCCGCCGCAGCCATTTGGCATCGAATACCACCATGCCGGCATATTGACCAGTCGAATTGGGCACTAAAGAGCTTGCGAAAACAATCGTGTCAGGATCCGGGTTGGCATTGGCCTGCACAATCGCCGAATTCAGACTGCCTGCGGTCGTTGCAAGAAGGTCAGGCGCAATGGAAGTCACCTGAATAACTGCCATTACTTCGCGCTTCTCAAGGCAGTCCATGCCCAGCGATGTTTTACGACGACGTCCCGTATTCATTTTCTTGGCCGCAGCGCTGACTGGAACACGCCTGTTCATTGTTCTACCCCAGTGATTGAGCTCGCTCGGAAAATCTCAACTCGACGATGCTATTGGCAAGCTGAAAATCTGGTGCCAACTATTTCTTCTAAATAGATTGACACAATCTTACCTAACATACCACTTGAATAAACTTTGTCAAAAATGTCAATACATGCATGCACGCAATTACGGAGGCCGCTTTTTTTAATGTTCAATAGAAAATGATCAAAAACTTCGACAGGCTTGCCTATGATTGACCACTCTTCCAGGGGAAAAGAAAGCAAAGAATTGTTTAATCTTTGCGCCTTTCCTGCGAATCGACAACGGAAAACGTATGACCGGCATGGCACCCATTGCAATAATTATAACTACGAGCTCTTACGTTGCTGTAATGATCTCCGGCATAGGCTGTGTAGCTACGGCTGGGACGGCTGGAATTCGCGGGCGTGCTCCAGCGGGCAACTTTACCTGCGGAATCAAGACCAACCAGCACCGAGACTCGACCAGGCTCTGACGGCACCCAGCCGCTCATGTCGTCTTTACCTGCAAGTGGTAATTCCATGATTTTTTTCCAGTCTCCGGGAATCCTCATTTTTTCCGGATCATCAAATCGATCCCGACCCGAACTGTAAACAGCCACAGAAACAATATTCGGCGGAGGTGAGATAACTGGGTCGGCACGTGGGTCAATCATCTCGCCGCTGGAGCGATCATGCCATGGAATCGGGTTGCGGATCGCCGTACTCATGGCAATATTCTCCAGATAGCCCATCGGCCCGACATATTCCGTGCCATTGCTCAGCAATAATTTTGAAGGCGACTTTACACCCTCGGCATCAACAAACCCAATTTCACGCGGTTCTGTGACAAATCTGCGATGATAAGCAGCGACAGGTTCCGCATCTACATAATTCGGGTCATCAAAAAGAAGATGAACTGTCGCTTTCTGCTTTTCCCAATCATCACCCGTCACATAAATCCCGAACCTCTCGGGTTGATTTGATTCAGGGCACCCGGCAAAAAGCACCAAATTTGCAGGTGCCGGCGAAGGTGTTGCTGCAATCAACTCCCGCCCGTTCGAGTCGGTTTTAGGGCCAACAAAATGCCCCGCCCCGCCTTCTACCGGAATCTCATCCATCTCAATCTGAGAACTCGGCGATGTGCGAATATATCCCCAGTCAGCCTGAACGATACGTAGCTTTCCAGTCTCGGAAAATCGGCTCATATAGACCACCCGGCCATTAAAAAGTGGCCTCGGTCGCCAAACCGGCTCGCTGCTCTTGATCGCGTAACCAAACTGCGCTGCGTTTGTCATGACAATCGCCGCCATCCAGTTATCAGTAGGTCGCGTCGCAAAATCACCCCCCTCCGAAACTGGACGAACATCTGCATAATCGACTGTTACTGCCTCCCGATTCCTGCTCCATAAGCTGAAGAGTATCTGCTCGCCATTGATCAGCACCGGCCATCGGTCATTATTCCGATTGGCTGTCAATGCCACCGGTGCATTCGCTCCAATCGGCCATAACCAAATCTGAGTCGAACGCCGACTATGGTCCCGGCCAAGATCAGGCAATCGGCTCGAAGCAAACGCAATTCCATTCGGGCCCAGATCCGTCGGGTCAATATCGTCATAATCGATCTTCCGACGTTCGACTCCCCCGATCATCGTTCCATCCGCTCGATATCGCAAAGGTGGAATTGCCACGCATCCACCATCTTCCGTAAGCCCGGTGACCTGCTCAAGCTTTGAGCCATCAATCCCAACCCGATAGATTCTCCAGCGTGAAAGAGTCGTCGTTCGGCCAGCAAATAAAACTGATTTCCCGTCAATAGTGATCGATGGGCTCATCACATCAATGATCGTTGAACCATCCGGTAATCTCTGGCCAAATGTAAGTTCCGTCATGGTTCCATTACGGTCCAGCACGCGAAGCCGACCTTCCACGCTCGCCCACGGAATCGATACCGGTTCCCGATAACTCTCAATATCCGGCGCGGCTGCTTCCAGGCTTCCGAGCCCTTTTCTCGATGTAAATACAACGGAATAATCTCTGCTCAGAATTCGATCCTCAACAGTTTCATTTTTCTGATCAACCTCTCCCCCGATTCGCTCCAGAACCAATTTTGCCCTGTTTAATGTCAATTCATGCCTAACGCTGATACCCTCTTTTAAAAACATCACAAAACTAAAAATCATGACACCGGCCAATGAAAAAACAATTAATCGACTTCTCATCGCTTAAACCCCTTCAATAAATCAATCCGGGGCTCACAAAAGCCCCGGATCTACTGCTAACAGAAAAGGCAGTGATTAATAACTATCACCGCTGATCACTTCCCCACCGGCACGCGTGCCAAGTGCTGTGTATGTTTTGGGGTCGATTGTGTCCTTAATAAATCTGACACTCCCGTCTCCCATCAGAAAATTGGCTCCGCCCGGATGCATGCTGCCATAGCTGGCAACATACTCTTCCAGTACAGCACCGCTATTCACATTCGGGCCAGGTGATTTAAGATTCATTCTCACGCCCGTTGTTCCAAAAGCCTCATTCATGCCATATTGGCAGTCGATACTGTCAGAACCAAATTGCCAGACAGCCTTTCGCCGAGCAACGCCCTGAAGATCAAGCTCCTGAACTGAATAGCTGCCTTTGAGCTGGAAGTATTGCTCACCGAGAAAAATCGTGTTCGATAGACCGTCGCTGATCTCCTGAATCCGCATCCGGCGACCATAAGGTACACCTGATTTCGTCTGGAGTAAATTAAATGCTCCATCGGCATTCAGTAAATCCGTATCGCGATAGAGCTGCTTTACATTACCTGAAGAATTCGCAACATAGCTGGAGGGAACTCGCTTGTTTACCATCCAGTTTTCATAAGTTGGCCCGGCAACGCGATCCGGCAACCCCGCAGATGGGCAACGCAATACATTCACCATCGTTTCACATGCAGCCACATTTCGCTCGGTCGCAGGCCCGGCTGCACCTCCAACGTCACCAGTCACGTCAATCCGGGCATTCGCAAATCCCGGATATGGTGATGCCCAGTTTCCATTCGATCCGGTAGGCCCCTGCGTGCCATCATCCCACTTGCCATTCTCAGGTATGATCCACATCGCCTTCGCCAAATTAGACTGCTCGTAAAATAATGTCAGCCAGGCAGACCACATCGCCCCTGAATCATTTGCTCCTGGTGGAAATCGATTCTCCACCGAATAAACATTATGAAGTCCAAGCCCCAGTTGCTTCAGATTATTCACACATTGCGCACGTCTTGCTGATTCACGCGCACTCTGTACGGCCGGCAGCAGGAGTGAAATTAATACGGCAATGATGGCAATCACCACCAATAGTTCTATGAGCGTAAAACCCCGTCGCTTCATGATCAATATCTCGCTTTCACTGAGTTTAAGAATTTACTTCTTTGATCTGATTTCAAAAGTAAATTCATTTTTGCCATTCCCTATCTTCGCAGTCACAGGTGTTTTTGTTGCATCCCGGTAATCATCCGCAACAGCTTCAACCTCTGTTTTAACCTTCTCTTCCACCTTGCCACCACTTCCGGCAAGGGTCGGCTTGCCGTTAATAAGTGTCTGTGAAAATGTCACCTTGTAATCACCGGCAGGAAGCCCAGTGTTCTTCCCGTCCTCGCCAATCGTGAATTCTCCATTGGCATCCGCAGGACCACTACCACGATTGGTGGAGTTCGGATCCACCGGTAAAAAATTCACCATAACCAGCGATGCAGGCTTGCCATCAATTGAGACCTTGCCCTTGGCAGCATAGCGGGCCGGCTCAGAAGTAGAACAACCTGCAACCAATATCAAAAAGACAAAAATGCCTTTTAGTTTCATCAGACTCATGAATTTCACCTCGTACTACGCTTTTGAATAGATATTATTAAACGACATTATTATTGATTAATGATGTGGTAATCGTGAAATTTCTGTGATTAAAAATAATGTTATTAATTGTCTTGAAGTTTCAAATACCAATCAACAATTCAAAACTGTTCTCATTCTTATTTCATCGAACCGATTAGATATCAATTCATGGTAAAAAAACTAAAACCCCTCGATTACGACTAACATCGCCTCCACCATTCTGATCACAATCTGTTACAAACTTACTTTGATGCCTCAATGCCTCACCTGCCCATGGCCGATCACAACCCACTTGGTGGTCGTAAGTTCCTTCAGCCCACAGGGCCCCCGGGCATGAAATTTATTTGTGCTGATCCCAATCTCCGCACCAAGCCCAAGCTCGCCGCCATCATTAAAACGGGTCGATGCATTGACCATCACCGCCGAGCTGTCCACTTCATTTAAAAATCGCTCGGCCGATCGTGTACAGCTCGTCACAATCGCCTCGGTATGACCCGACGAATGGGCCCGAATATGTGCCAGTGCGGCATCAACATCCGTCACAACCGCTACATTCAGAATTTTTTCGCCATATTCTGTGTCCCAGTCGGCTTCGCTGGCTGGCACAATCAGCGGCACAATCGCTCTCGCTTCGTCGTTGCCCCTCAGCTCAACTCCCTCGGCAAACAGAGCTTCGGCCGCAGCCGGCAGAAACGCCGGAGCGATTCCCCTGTGCACCAGCAGCGTCTCAGCGGCATTGCAGACGGCGGGCCGCTGGGCTTTGGCATTCACAATGATATGAACACCCATCGCAATTTCGGCCGATTGATCCACATAAACATGGCAAATCCCGGCATCGTGCTTCAGCACAGGCATGCGGGCATCGTGGCTCACGCGCTTGATCAGCCCTGCCCCTCCGCGCGGAATCGCCAGGTCAACCTTGTCGTCCATCTGCAAAAGAAGGCCCACGGCATCGCGGTCGGTCGTCGGCACCATCCCCACCGCGTCTCGTGGCAAGCCAACTTCGGCCAGCGTATCAGCCAGAACCGCATGAAGTATGTGATTCGTATGCGTTGCCTCTTTGCCGCCGCGCAGGATACAGGCATTGCCACTTTTGATACAAAGTGCGGCAGCGTCAACGGTTACATTCGGGCGGCTTTCGTAAATCATGAAGATCACGCCCAGCGGCACACGAATCTGGCTGACCTGAAGGCCATTGGGTCGGCGTCCACCGTGAATCACTTCGCCCACCGGATCGGGCAGAGCCGCCACTTCCTCAACAGCTTTGGCGATGCCTTCCAAACGCTTGTGATCAAGCCTCAGGCGGTCAATCGCAGCCGAGTTCAGGCCAAAGCCGGGAGCAGCGTCCACATCTTTCTGATTACACGCCAGAATTTCGTCGCAGCGGGCCCGCAGGCCATTGGCCGCGGCACGTAGCCAGCCGTTGCGGGCTGCGCCTGATGTCACGGCCATCGTTTGGGCCGCTTCAGCAGCACGTTCAGCCAGAACGCGGCATTCCGTCCAGAGCGGATGATTTTCGTTGTATATCTCAGAAGTATTTGCCATTTTTCTTCGCTGCGTTCGCTCTATCAGGCCAGTGCCGACCAGACTTTCAGGGCGTCGGCCGTTGGGCCGGCGTCATGCACCCTCACAATCTCTGCCCCCTGGCTTGCGGCATAAATCGCCGATGCCAGACTACCGGCAAGGCGTTCGGGAATTTCCCGCCCGGTCAGTTCACCAATCATCCGCTTTCGACTCGTGCCGATCAAGACCGCACAGCCAAGCTGCCTGAGCCGATCAATATTCTGCAATAGCCGGATATTATGCTCAAGCCTTTTGCCAAAACCGATTCCGGGATCAATAGCGATCCGTTCGCGGCCAATTCCAAGCGACTCGGCAAATGCCAGCCGCCGCTCAAAAAAATCAAGCACCTCGCCAACCACATCTTCATAGCGAGGGTCGATCTGCATCGTGGCCGGCGTTCCCTGCATGTGCATGATCACCACCGACGCCCCTGAATCAGCCACCACCTCGCCCATCTTCCCGGCGGGGTCCAGGCCAGTAACATCGTTCACGATCTGCGCACCAAAGGCCACGGCCCGTGCCGCCACTTCAGGCTTAAAGGTGTCGATCGAGAGAATCGCTTGATTTGTTTGATGGCAAAGCCGTTCCAGCACCGGGCCGACACGCCGCCACTCTTCATCCGCCGTAACGGGCTTGGCGCCGGGCCGGGTTGACTCTCCGCCCAGGTCAAGAATATCTGCCCCATCTGCCAGCATGGCTGTGGCTCGCTGAGCGGCCATCTCGGGTGAGTATGCCAGGCCACCATCTGAAAAGCTGTCGGGCGTGATATTGACAATGCCCATGACGGACGTGCGACCATCCGCCCTCAGCAGCGACTTACCCTGATATTGCCATTGCACAGGCTTGCTCTATCAATCTATGAGAATTCAGCCGGCAAGAAGCTGGCGGCTGATGGCATTCGCCTCATCGTGCGAATAGACCATGATATAGCCGTCTTCGCCGGTGTCGTCAAAGAGCTCACGAATAATTTCAATCGCTTTAAAACCAATGGATCTCAGAAAGAGCTGAACATTGAGATTTGATTCGCGGACAGTCGTCAGAATCTTTGTCCTGCGCTGGGTTGAGAGCTTGCCAACCAGTTTGGCGGCCATCTGGGTGGCCACGCCACGCCGCTGAAAATCGGGATGTACCGCAAAATTGACGATACTTAATTTATATTTATTGAGTTCATAAATGATATAGCCGACAACGCGATCATCTGCCTCGGCCACCATGCCAATGCAGTTGCGTCGGCGCAGCACTTTTAAAAATTCATCTTCTGACCACGGGAATGACTTCTGGGCGGATTCAATAGCCAGCACATCAGGCATATCGCGGCGAATCATCCAGCGAATGTGCACCTGAAGCTGAGCATTTTTCTGTCCGGTTATGCCCATGAGTCAACCCTCCCTGGAATCCTGAAAATCTGCCGCCGGGCCTGTGATTCGATTGCCCTTATCCATCCTGCTTCACACGATTCCCTGTGTAAGCGTCAGAATTTTATGACGATTCCTGTTTTCTGCCAAGATTAATACAGAAAAAAAGGAATTGTCACTATTAAGTATAGTAATGGAAAGGGTTTACAGGTGGCAGCTCAGATACAGCCATTCCCTGCCGTTTCTTTGCTGAGCGGCCTTAAAGCCCCAGGCAGGATTCCCCCACAATGATGAACTAAACTCCGTTCATTCAGAAAACCGGATATTTCTTTCTTTTTGCTGCTTTTCGGCCGCAATTCCACGACAGCAGGCTAACCCGAAGCGCAAGCTTTGAATTTGCGCTTTTTGAATTGTCGTTTTGCCGAAATCCTAAGATACGCTGCGATTTGATCCGTTAAGGAAAATCAATAAAAAGATCGGTGATCTGTATGGCCGGAGGCCATATCTATTCATAGATGGCTGCTCTGCAGCCCAATAATACAATGCCTATTCTTATCGATGGCCGGATGCCATAACTATTCATAGCCAGCTCCTCTGGAGCCCAATAATACAATGCCTATTCTTATCGATGGCCGGAGGCCATATCTATTCATAGACGGCTCCTCTGGAGCCTAATAATACAATGCCTATTCTTATCGATGGCCGGAGGCCATATCTATTCATAGACGGCTCCTCTGGAGCCGCAAAGTAAACAGATTTATCTAAAATCGCAACTTCAATGAGCGCAAGCGAGGGAATTATTCCGAGCAATCTATCCTATTTCTTATCACAAGCTATCGCTTCGGGTTAGCCTCGTTTTTAGTAATGTGGATTATCGGGGAAATTCCCAAAA
>JBILGL010000639.1:0-2671 GCA_044351075.1 Isosphaeraceae bacterium
CATTCGCGAAATCAGTGAATCAACACGGGCATTTGTCGATGGAGCAAGACAGACAAGAGCGGCAGCGCAAGAGCTCGAGGCATTAGCACAGCGACTGCGTGAGGTGGCCGGCATGAAATCGGCCGTTGCCCAGGAAAAAGTCATTGAGAAGAAACAGCCCGGCTTAATCCGGAAATCAGGATTGAGGAAATTTCAGTCATGAATGCCCCAACGACAATGGATCGCATATTATCCGACGAGCAGATTCGCCTCATTCTTGAGCGTCGAGCCAAAGAGCTGGCCCGCACGACCAAGCAGGATGTGGATCAGGATGTTTCGGAATTTATCATTGTGACGATCGGGCCCGAGAAATTCGCGCTTGAGATTCGCACCATCCAGGAAATTCAGACCCTTCGGGGGCTGACAAGCGTACCAGGCGCAAATGACGTCTGGAGTGGTGTTGTGAATCTGCGTGGTCGGCTCCTGCCGGTGCTTGACCTGGCCCGAACACTTGGCATTCAGGCCGAGAGCTCACATGCCAGTGAAAATGGCCGGATTGTGGTCGTCTCGGTGGGTCATTACCACATGGGCCTGCTGGTGGAAGATGTGCTGGGTGTGAAAGAGATTCCCAACGGCAGCATTCGCCCTTCGCTGGTGGATAGCTCAAGCCAGGCCCGTGAAATTGTTTCAGGAATCACGGCCGATATGATCAGCGTGCTTGACTTGAATGCGCTGGCCTCTGACCCTCGTGTCATGATTCAGGAATAAGTGAAAAGCGGAAATCGTCGTCGAATTCAGAGCCGTATCCATCAAAAAATGCAAAACAAAGAGATCATTCTGAAAGGCCCTGACCATGGCTGGTGACTATGGCGACTTGATGGCAAAGCTCATCGAAGCCTTCGAAGGCGAGGCCCAGGAACGCATTCAGGAACTGAACAAGGCCACTTTGGCACTTGAACAGGCCAGCGATGCCGGAGAGATGGCCGAACTGATCAAAGTGATCTTTCGCGAGGCCCATACGCTCAAAGGAACGGCCGGTGGGCTTGGCCTGAAGTCGATCGAGCGGCTGGGGCACAGCATGGAGACCGTTTTCGGCCTCCTCCGTTCGGGAGAAATCGGCACTTCGCCCGAAATGTTTGACGTGATTTACAAGTCGCTCGACGCCATCGGCGAGCTGGCCACTGCTGCTGCCCGTGGTCAGGGCGATACGGTTGATGTCAGCCCGCTGGTTGAATCGCTCAACAATATCGCCGCAAAACCGAAACAATCTGCCGTTTCTGAAGAATCAAAAGCGGCTGCTTCCATCACGGAAACGCCGGCCCCCGCACCTGCCGCCGAACCAACGGACGACGCATCCAAAAAACCGAAAAAGAAGGCACAGCCTGCCAAAGATAAAGCGGCTGAAGCCACAACCACCGAGCCAGTCTCACCTGCGTCTGAAACTACAGCCAGAACCTCGCCGCCTCGCCTGACAGTGCCCGGCAAACCGTCAAGCCGCCCCGAACCTGCTCAGGTCGCTGCTGAGCCCGAACCCGAACCTGCTGAAAAAGCCGATTTCCGTCAATCACAAGTAGCAAAAATTGAAACGGAAGAAGCTCAGCCGGCTCAAATAGCGGCAGTCTCAAGCGAAAAGCCCGCTTCATCAAGTGCCACTCCTGCGGAAAAACCGGCACCCACGCCGGCTGTCGCGGCTGAAAAGCCGAAAAAAATGCCGGAAACGCCATCTAAACCAGCCGAGCCACAGGCTATGCCTCAGGCTCAGGCCGCACGGGCACCTGAGGAATCAATCCGTGTCTCGACCAATAAGCTTGATGTCTTGATGGAACAGGTGGCCGAGCTGCAAACAGCACGCATCAATGCCGAACAGCGATTGACCGAAGTGCGTGAGATGCTGGAACGAGTTGAAGCCTGGGATATCGAGTGGCGGCAGATTCGCTCAGAACTCTGGCGAATGGGGCTGACGAGCGGGTCTACTGGCGGACACGCCCCGGCCATTTCCGATATGGGCAAGTCGCAGATCAGCGGTGATGTCAGATCCTTTCAAAATCTCTCAATTTTTTTGGAATCAAATGCCAACCATTTGCGGAATTCCGTCGGCCAGTTGACAGGCCTTGTCCGTAATTTTGATTCGGACAGCCGCCGCATGGCGCAGGTCATGGCCGACTTGCAGGACGGTGTCAGGCGCATTCGAATGCTGCCGATTTCCACCGTTTTTGAAACTTTCCCCCGATTGGTGCGCGACACGGCACGGTCCGTAAACAAGGAAGTGAATCTGATCATCAAAGGTGGCGAAAACGAGGTTGACCGCACCATTCTGGAACAAGTGAAAGCCCCACTGGTACACCTTCTACGTAATGCTGTTGATCATGGTCTGGAGTCGCCTGAAAAACGCGAAGCGGCCGGCAAGCCGCGTCAGGGTCGGCTGGAACTGACGGCTGCCCAGCGAGGGGCGAACCTTCAGGTGGAAGTTTCAGAAGATGGTGGTGGTATTGACGTTAACAAAGTGCGTGACTCAGCCGTTCGCAAGGGCTTGCTCAGCCAGGAAGCTGCCGCCGCCATGCCCGATCAGGAAGCCATGTGGCTGATTTTTCGGCCGGGCTTCAGTACCAAGTCGGAGGTGACCGACCTCTCGGGCCGGGGCGTTGGGCTGGACGTCGTTCGCGAGAACGTCGAAGGCTTGGGCGGGATGATC
>JBILGL010000135.1:0-9171 GCA_044351075.1 Isosphaeraceae bacterium
AGTCAATGCAGTGCTTCTGCACCACGCACTTCCAGTTTTTTCTGATACGGATATTGAAACATTTCAGATCGATTGCAAGTCGATCGAAAGTCTGATCACACCTGCCACAGCCGTGCTCATGCCAGTGCATCTGGGCGGGTCGGTGGCTGATATGGACGCCATTGGCAAGATCGCCGCCGAAAAGAAGCTGAAAGTCATTGAAGATGCGTGCCAGTCGCCGCTGGCCGAGTGGCGAAGCAAGCCGGTGAGCGCCATTGGCGACATGGGCTGCTTCAGCTTTCAGGCCTCGAAAAACCTTAATGCCGGTGAAGGTGGCGCAATCCTGACAAACAACAAAGAACTCTTTGAAGAAGCCCGCAGCTTCCATAATAATGGCCGGGCAAAGCCGGGCTCGGGTGTGAGCGGCTATGGCCGGAACGGGGCCAACCTGAGGCTCACAGAATTTCAATCAGCCATTTTGCTGGCACAGATGGAGCGGCTGGATAAGCAGGCAAAAACCCGCGAGACCAATGCCGCTTACCTGAGCGACCAGCTTCGGCAGATTCCGGGCATCTCGCCGGCGAAGATGTATGAAGGCACGACACGCAATGCCTATCACCTTTACATGTTCCGATACAACAGCGAAGCTTTTGGCGGCCTCTCGCGTGATGGCTTCCTGAAAGCACTCTCGGCCGAAGGCATTCCAGCTTCAACCGGCTATGGCCCGCTGAATAAAGAGCATTTCCTGAAGGTTGTAAAAAGTAATCGCGGCTTTTTGCGGATTTATGGCGAAAAGCACCTGAATGACTGGTACGAACGTAATAGCCATCGCCCGGCGAACGACCGCCTTTGCGGCGAAGGTGTCTGGCTGACTCAGAATATGCTGCTCGGGCCGAAGTCGGACATGGATCAGATCGCCGAAGCCGTGCGCAAGATTCAGAAACACGCCGGCGCACTGGTTAAGGCATGACGAACTGAAAAGCCATTTTTCCGCAGTCTTCTACTTTGCGGCGCTGCGTGGAAGCAATAAATCAGCCACCACCGGGCGATGATCCGATCCGACATCGCCCAGCACCTTTCGGCGCGTTGTCACAATTTCAGGGCTCGTCAAAATGTGGTCAATCGGGATGCCGATTTTCGGCAGGTTCGACGGCCAACTGCTCTGCGGGCCAAAGCCGCGAGTGGAATCAACCAGCCCCGACCCCGCCAGAAACGAGCGGAAATAGCTTGACCAGGGCGTGCTGTTCAGGTCGCCCATCAAAATCACCGGGCTTTTCTCAGCCTTAATGCGTTTGGCAACATCGGCAAGCTGGCTTTGCAGCGAGTGGGCATTAAATGCCGAAAGTGGCGGAAATGTATGTATGCCGTAAACAACGATGGTCGTCTGATCAATTTTGATTTCGGCACGAATTGTTGGCACATAAGCCACAGGGCTTTCAAAAACTTCCACTTTTTCGATCGGGTGCCGACTGAAGATCAAAACACCGTAATTATCAGCACGGTCGGCGATTTTAGCGTATGGATAATCGGTTTTGAGTGCTTTTTCAAAAGCATCAGCCCAGGGTTTGTCGGTTTCAATTCCAATGACGATATCAGGACGAGCACGCACGACGGCCTGCACGGCTGCCTCTTTTTCATCGTTTTTTCGAAGCACGTTGATCGTCATGACCCGCAGAGTATTCGTACGCGATAGCGACTCTGCCTGACGACCGCCCCAAAACAATGGCAGAATCGCGGCAAAGTTGATCAGAAAGCCAATCAGCCAACAAAATTGCAGGCGTCTGTTTTTTTGTAAAAGAGCGATGGCAATTCCGATGAGTATCGCAGTGGCATAAACCAAACGAAAATGGCTGAAGAGATCGAGCAGGAAATGAAACGAGCCAAAATAGCCCAGCACCGACCCGCAAATTGAAGCAAAAACTCCGGCATGAACCAGATTCGCAATTTTTCCAAAGAATGCAGTGGTTTTTGGTTGGTCTGTTTTGATCGGTTCGGCAGTCATCAGAGTTCTTTCATGAATGAGTGATTAAATATTTATTATAACCATTGATTTCAGGATAAATCATCGCTGCATTCAGGCTGAATCTTGACAACCCATCAAAAACAGGCATAGGCAAAAACGGCCGATTGTTTATAGTTCAAGTTGGTTTTGCGGCAAGCCCGAACAGTGACCAGACACAGGACGTGGCTGCGATGATCAGGTGGAATCTCAAGCAGAAGCCCGAATTATCCATTCTGATCCCTGCCCATAATGAAGAGGCCGGGCTGGCTCGATTACTGCCTGAGATTGACCAGTTGCTGGCCGGATGGAGCGATCGGCCAGTCACGGAAATTATTCTGATTGATGATGGCTCAACCGACGACACGGCAACGGTCGTCAGCCAATTGCAATTGAGCCATACAACCATCAAATATTTTCGGCAGACAACGCGTCGGGGCCAATCCACCGCACTGGCACTGGCGGTTGACAAAGCGAAAGGTGAATGGCTGGCTACGCTCGATGCTGATGGCCAGAACGACCCGGCTGATCTGATCCTTCTTTGGGATGTCGCAATGCAGGGCAACTTTCAGGCCGTATTAGGCTGGCGGCAGAATCGGCAGGATAATCGCCGCACACGCTGGGTCAGCCGCGTCGCGAATCGCATACGAAATAGGGTGCTGGGGCAGGCAATCATCGATACCGGCTGTTCCACTCGACTCATGCTTGCCGTGGAAGTCGTGCAGCTTCCCATATTCGAAGGCTGGCACCGCTTTCTTGGGCCCATGCTGCTGGCGCGTGGCTGCCAGATCGCCCAGTTACCGGTGCATCATCGGCCCAGGTCGCATGGAAAGTCACACTACAACTGGAAAAATCGTGGCCTGCGTGTGCTGGCTGATCTTTTCGGCGTTGCCTGGCTGAATCGGCGCATGATCCAACTTGGAAATAATGAAAAGAGGCTGGTCAAAGCCAATTCGCGCATAGATCATGCGCATCCAATCCACACCGCTGACCATCTCAGCATTTTTGCAGAAGAAATTCAGGCGGATTCAAGAAAGACAGATTATCAGGCACATTCCGCATGACTGACTGGTCGCAGGCATTTGACAGCTGGCTCATCCTGGGCCTGACGGGTCAGGCCGTTTTCTCTGCCCGTTTTCTGACCCAGTGGCTGGCCAGCGAGCGGGCCGGGCGAAGCGTTGTGCCCGTCTCGTTCTGGTGGATGAGCCTTGTGGGCTCAGTCATACTTTTTATTTACGGCCTGAATCGGCATGAGCCAGTGCTGGTAATTGGCCAATGCACAGGTCTCTGGATCTATGGCCGAAACCTGATGCTGATTCGCCGATCTGAAAAAATAACAGCAGACTCTCCGGAAAAATCTGCCGGCGAGCCTGCTGTCTCTTAAACGTCAATCAGCCGAAATATTACGGCTTAGCCGCTTTCTTCACTGGCAATTGCACTTCCCATAGACGCTGGGCCACCGGCGTCATCGGGCCATGGTAGCCAAGCCGGCGGGGCGAGCCTTCTTCTACCCACTCGTTTTGGCTTTTCAGCCATTCTCGTAACTTGGCAACGCCATCCAGCATGAGCTTTTCATCCATCCGGCCCTGTACACCCAGACAAACATAGTTAGCCTCAGGGTGATCAACCACCTTCACAGCCCCCACACCCTTACCGGCCTTACCCTGATTGGGTGAAGCATAGAGGAACTCCATTGAGACTTCGCCAAGCTCTTTGGGGTTGTTTATCATCTTGGGCTCATAGGTGTTAACAACGGGCGATGTCATTTCGACATTCGATGACGTGATGTGCCGAAAGAGTGAGAAAAACATGATATTGTCAGAGCCCATCGAGGCATTCTTGGCCGAGGCCATGGCCGAGCGATAGGCAGGATATTTTTTCACTTCAATCACCCCCGGCTTGGTGGCATCAGGCCAGCCTTCAGCAAAAGGGGCATCAGCATTCGCTGCCCTTGGCTCCGGCGGGGCAGCATGAGACTTGAGACTCACAACCAAAACCAAACAGGCCATTAAAGCCAGAATGACACTACCAGCGAACGTGCGATGCATGAGCGGAACTCCACTGCGATGAAACGGTTTCGAAACTGATTAATTACGTTTTATGCCAGTAAGTACTTGCGTCAAGATCGGCTGAAATCAGCCGGCGATATCCACCCGACCAACGGCCCGGCGCAGCTCTTCTAAAATAACCGTACTTAAATATTCAAACATGGGCGCGGCCAGATCCATCGTATGTGGCCAGCCACTGATTCTTTCATAGCGCACCGGCACGCCGGCAGCTCGCAGCTTTTCGGCAAGCTGGTCTGATTGTTCCACTGGCACGATATCATCCAGAGTGCCATGAACGATCAACGTGGGCGGTGCTTCCGGCGTAATGTCAAAAAGCGGCGAGGCCTCACGATAAACTTCCGCCCCCTCAGAAAAATTCTTACCAATAAAACTTTTGACAACATCAACATCTCGAGCAAAATCAGAAGTCAGGTCACAAGGCCCATAGAAATTAAAGATGGAAGCAATTTTATAATTGACATCACCAGGCTCAGCTTTTTCCGACTTCAGCCTTGGTGCCTTTGAATAGCCGGCCAGCATGGCCAGATGACCACCCGCCGAGCCGCCCATCAGCACAAACCGGTTCGGGTCGATACCGAATTCATCGGCACGATTCGCCAGAAATTGCAGGGCAGTGTTCACATCTCGCGCAGCAGCCGGAAACTTGGCCACGCCCGATAGCCGATAGCTCAGGCTTGCCACCACATAACCCGCTTTGGCGACTCGCACGGCATGGGGGCGATAATCGGCCCGATCACCCGACTTCCAGCCGCCGCCGTGAATCAAGACAAAAAGAGGCCTGCGCTGGTCGCGTGAAGCACCTGCCGGCAGATAGAGATCAAGCTTCAGGTCGATATCACTCGAACGGGCATACGAAAGCCCTTCTTTCAGCGTCAGTTCCGGCGGCACCGATGGCTGGCGATCGATCAACGGCAAGGCACCAATCATAATGGCCGCATAAACTTGATTCATGCTTGAATATCCGGCCGGTGGCTGGCCGGGACCACCCGCGCCTCGAGCCAGCCAGATACGTGCCGCCCCAAAGCTGAAGAGAGCGAATATTAAAAGGGCAACGACACCTCGAAAAGCATATTTCAGGAGTTGCCTGAGGCGGCCAGGCGGTTTCGGTGTGCCGTAATCGATTGAAATTGGCTGCATCTTCAGGTCGTCGGCAAAGGGTCAAACTTTGGGTGCGTTGTCCGTGCCTTCAATCACTCGCGTAAGATCGGTAGAAAGAAAACTCGGGCACCAGTGCGTTTCAATATGTTCGATGATCATCTCCGTGCCACGCTTGTGCGAAACATAGGGCTTGTCTCGCGGGTCATAGAGGGCATCGGTCATGTCGCGGCAGAGGGCGACCGACTTGCCGAGATATGTCAACTGACGAATCCCGAATGGACGGCCCAGCACACACATATTCGTATGCACACCCATCAGAACAATATGTTTACGGCCTTCCTGCTCAAGAAAATTGTAAATTTCCGGGCCATCGGCAGAAACAACGTCGTATCCCGCCATTTTGATGGCTGGGTGCTGATGCCGGTCACAATCTGGCAAAAGCCGTGGAACAGGGTCGTCGCAGCCAGTCACGCCGTTATTAATGCGTTTGACATTGTCAACCACGGGCAAAGGCGGCTCTTTTTCCGGATTCAGATAACACCAGCTCTGAATTGGAACAGGTGGCGTGAACGGGTGCGCCCGCTTGACCCGGGCCCTGAATTCGGTCTGTTCGTAATGATGAATCCCGCTGGATGGGCTGTGAATAATTGCCACGCCCAGGTCGCGAGCCTGGCTGATGACTTCATTCATGTGCGGGGCCATTCGATCAACACGATGGGCGGCCATGGCGCAGGGGTGGTCTGCCCACATGTCGCAAATGATGATGGCTGTTTCGGAGGCGGCCCATTTTTCGGTCGATTCGGCTAACAAAGTAGCGCCCGTGCCTGCCTTCCGCCGACGCCTGAGATTAAGCGAGAGCAGGCCTGGCGTCCTGGGAATTTCGGCAGCAGGCGGTTTTGACTTTGACTCGGCCTGCTGGGCAAGTGATAGCCCGAATGCAGAGCTGGCAGCCATACCCGCCAGAGTGGCGGATGAGTCGGCCAGAAAGCGTCGGCGGGTCTTCTTCATGGCGATTCTCCAACGGATTTGTTTGCAGATTCTATCTCAGGTGAAAGCCGGTGTGAAAGGTGCGGGAATGACTCATTTCGCTTCATCATAGAGTCATCTGCTGGTTTAGAGAAACTCTGCCTGGGCGGCGTTTCTTCGTTTTCGGCGCGAGATGGCAATGAGAATTGGCGGCAGGCTGCGGATATTCGGCAGGTCGTAGCGTGCCACGTGCCAGAGGCGGTCGTCAAGGGCAAAGGCCCATTCAAGAATCGCCTGAGTCTCTTGCTCGCCGCCGTGATGAACACGGTAAAGCACGAGTGTCATCAGGCCTCCATCTGCCAGAATGCCAAGGCTCTGACCAAGGGCAGAGAGTGTCGAAACCAGCCGTGTGGCGACCGGTCTTTCCGCATGGGGCCGATAGCCCAGATTGAACATAATAACGCGCACATGGCCGAACCACTCGGCAGGCACGATACGATCCAGATCAGCATGATCGCCATGCACAAGCCGCACAAGATGGTCAGGAAGTTCTTCTTCCTCGAGACGTCGGCGGGTTTCCTCCAGCCCCTCCTGCTCAATATCAATGGCCAGAACCTGGCCCGTATGCCCGACCAGCCGGGCAAGCATGCAAGTATCGTGGCCGTTGCCGGCGGTGGCGTCGATCGCAAAATCGCCTGGGCGAAGCCAGAGCCCCACAAGCGAGTGGGCCATTTCGGTGAGTCGAGGGAAACCAGGCATCGCTCAAAAAGAGACCTCCGGAGAGGAGTTAATTACACACTATCATAATGCCTGCCGGAATAAATATGTTGTTGAAAAACAGAATCGGCTTGGAATTGTCTCTGGTGGTTTGGGAAAACGGGGTGACCGTAATGGCCAAAATTGATTAAACTATCCACAGAAGAACCGTGGCGATGCCATTGCGGTGTGAGTGTCTAAGCCTGTTCACCGCATGAATCAAGTATAATGGGACAATTTCATCCATGATTTATCTGGGCACTGAGGCGGGTTTGTATCGCTGGACACAGGGCTGGAGCTGGCCGGTTTATCATTCGCTCCAGGAACGCCGTATCCGCACGGTGCTGGCCGGCGGGGAAGGGCGTCTGACGGTGATCGACGACGCCGGCAAGATACTCGAAACGCTGAACAATGGCCTTTCCTGGAAGCCAGTTGATCTGCCCGTTGGTGTGAGTTCCGTCTCAGCCAGTTGCATCGGCGGCTCACCGCTCACAATGATTCTGGCCACGCGGGGCGAAGGTATCTACTGCCGCGCTGTGGGCAATGCATGGTGGACCAAAATCGCACAGCCAGTGGCGGAAAATGAAGCAGTTACTGCTCTTTGCCTGACATCAACCGCATCGCCTGTGCTGCTGGCAGGGGTAAGCGGATCAGGGCTCTTTCGCACAACCGACGGCGGCAAAACCTGGGCGAAAGTTGAAGGCACGCCGGAGGATATTCACGTCATTCGCTCATCAGGCAAGATGGTGGTGATGGGCAGCAGTCAGGGTGCCTGGGTCTCTACCGACGAAGGCGCCACCTTCACTCAATCGGAAAAAGGGCTTGAGGGCGTACCGCAGGTTTACAGTCTTGATATCAGCCCGAAAGATCCGAAATGGATTCTGGCCGGCGCAGCGGCTGCGGCGGCTGTGAAGGGTGGGATAAGGCCACAGGGTTTTCAGTTTGGGCTTTATGAATCAAAGGATGGCGGCAAGACGTGGGCGAAGGTGATCAAGCGCGGCCTGCCCGAACTAGTCGCTTTTGACACCATCAGCGACATCCGCTTTGATCCGGCTGAGCCCGAATGCATCATTATGGCTCAGGGCTCCGGCGAATGCTGGATGACCTCCAACGGCGGCGATTACTGGGTCGTTATATCGCGTGCCATTGAGTCGGCCCGAAGCCTTTCGGCCACCGGCTGATTCGGATCGCAGGCGGCTTTGACCAACACTCGACTGAGGACTTTCGCGCGATGGCCGAAACACACACGCATTTTGATCTTGCCGGGCTTCGGCCTCGCCTTCACAAGGTGATGGACTTCGCCGCCGACCAGCTTCATAAACTGTCGAGCAACCACCCTGAATACTTCCCGATGTACACCAAAAACGGGAAGTGGCACCACACCGGCGAGCTTTGGACGGACTGGTGTGCCGGCTTTCTGGGCGGGCAGATGTGGCTGATGGAAGAATACACCGGCGAACAGGAATGGCGCGAACTCGCCGAACACTATAGCCTGCTGGTGGAATACAAGCAGTATGACCGCGATGTGCACGACCTTGGCTTCATCTTCCTGAACACCTATCGCCAATGGTACAAACGTACCGGTGCAAGGCGGTTGAACAATGTGCTCATCACCGCGGGCCGCACGCTTTCGCTGCGGTTTAACCAGAAGGGGCGGTATCTGAGGTCGTTTGTGGCCCCTGAAAGCCTCTTTATCGACATCATGATGAACGTGCCGATTATCTTTTACGCTGCAAAAGAGACGGCGGACGAAGCCCTTTTTAACCTCGCCGTCGAGCACTGCCGCACCACTGAAAAAACCATTGTGCGGGCCGATGGCTCTACAGCCCATGAAGGGATTTTTGATCTGGGAAGCGGTGAATTCCTGCGTCAGACAACTCATCAGGGCCTATCGGGCGAATCCGCCTGGACTCGAGGCCTGGCCTGGAGCCTCTACGGCTATACCCAGGTCTGGCAGTTCACGAAGAATACAGATGATCTGGCCGTAGCCCGCCGCAATGCCGACTATTTCATCGATCATTTGCCTGATTCATGGGTGGCACCTTGGGATTTTGACGCCGCTCGAGCCAACGCCAATTGCCAGCCTGACACATCAGCCGGAGCCATTGCGGCTTCGGGGCTGCTGACACTGGCGGATGAAATCGAAGGGCATGACCTTTCCTCCGCTCTGAAATATCGCCGCAGCGCGCTGAAGATGATTGAAGCCCTTACTTCCGATTCGTTCATGGGCTGGTCGAGCCCCGGCTGGGAAGGCATTCTCAAACGCGGGGTCTATCATATCAACAAGAATCTGGGTGTGGATGA
>JBILGL010000640.1:0-2668 GCA_044351075.1 Isosphaeraceae bacterium
CATAATCAACAGGGACTGCGGCAATGGAAATCAACAAGCGTTTTACACCTATTCTGTAGCATGTCAATTTGCCGGAAAAAATTATTTGGTGATAATTGACAAAGTGCTTTAATTCAAAGAATTTGCGATATGATTTGGTATAAAACCGCTTATTGAAATAATTCACTGGTTTATAGGATGATTACATCGAAAAATGGCCAGATTCGGGTTTCTGTTTGAATTGAGTCTAGCTCTCAATCGATATTATCAATTCTGGTCTTACGACTTAATTTGATCTTATCCATATGGTTTAAAAAGATGAATCAATCAAGCCAAAACACTATGACTTGACTTCTTTTTCCCACACAATCAATATCCCGTAAGAGGCTGAGCCGAAATTGATGCGATAATCCCACCCAGCGATTCGCTCAAATGCTTTTCTTATCGGATGATGTGGCTTACCTGCCCGATAAAATGGCCAGCTTAGCCAGTCCATTAACGGATAAAGAAAAAATCCCCCATAATCAACAGCTTCCACTCGCCAGCCATCGCCCGCAAGATGCAAGAGCTCATCTTTGGTAAAATGATAATGCCATTCGACTTCCCGCCCCAGCGCCGAATAGCCGGCATCTCGCTTGCCCCGGCCGATCAGCATTCGGTAAAGACGTGGCAGACGCAGGCGGATATTGTTTGAATCAAGCCACGAAAACCAGCCGGCATGAGGAACGGTCAGGATCAATTTGCCTCCCGGCCTTAATACTCGCCTGATTTCTTGAAAGGCAGTGGCCCGAAGGTCAGGCGGGAGATGTTCAAGCACTTCCACGCAGGTGGCATAGTCAAACGAGTTGTCGGGAAATGGCAGCTTTTCCGCTCCACAATGATGCAAGTCTGCATCAGGCACGCTTTTTCTGGCCATTTCAAGGGCAGGCTCATTGATCTCTACACCTGCCAGTTCTGCTTCCGGATAAAGCTGGCGGCAATGCTCGAGCCATGCGCCGACATTGCATCCGACATCGATCAGAGAGCCCACCGGCGGCTTGATCCAGTCCGTCACTCTCATCTCTCTGGGCCCGCCATTTTTTGGGGAATGAAGGAGTCAGAAGCTTGTCGCCACTTTATGGATCATAGTACGTCTTCCTGAAGTTTTAAAGCGAATGATGATCGGATTGATCACTTGATTCTGGCGAGATTATCGGCCCATCGCTTCAAGACCCGCTCCCCAGGTGAAGCGGTGCCAGGAGTCGTCCCACCTCGAGGAAAGCACCGGCCGACCGTTTTCATTCATGCCAACCGCCGAAACGGCCAGCAAAATCGCCAGTACGACAAGATATTGAACCGGCGAGAGCAGTGTTCGTGGCTTAGGATCGTCGCTCTCCTGCCCGGCGGCAACGCCGCGATAAGAGAGCGAAGCGAGCAGCCCCAAAGCCGTTCCCAAAACGGTGACGGCAAGCCCCACTCGAAAATTGGCCGGGAGATAGTGCATCTCAAGCAGATGCTCACCTTTGGGCACAGGCAAGGCCATGTAGGCAAGCTGGGCAGGATAAATAGTCGCAGGTTTGCCGTCGATCGTGGCATGCCAGCCGGGGTCAAATGAGACGCCGAGACGGAGCCAGGCATCTTCGGCTGGATTCAGGCGAAATTGCATTTTGTCACCGTCTGTCATAACGGGCGTAATACCATTCGTTAAAATGGCATCAGGGTAAGGGGGCGAAGCAGGAGCAGCCGGCAAGTTTGAGGGAGATTCAATCACCACGACATCTGTTGTATTGGCGGCGCCTCGCCTTTGAATTTCTTCCTCGGCGGCTTTGCCTGTTTCTGCTGTCGAGCCGCTGATGATTTGGGCGGATCGGGCCCAGTGGAAGCGTGGCTCAGGGTCTGGCAGTCGATAGACCAGAGCGGTGCCGGCGTTGACTGGCTTGAGACCGATATTCATGGGCTGGCCTGAGACGATGTGGGAGACGCCTTCGATGGAGAAACGCCAGGCTTCGCCGCCGGCGAGGTTTGTCAGGCGGATGAGGCGTTCGGGGCGGAAGGGGGTTTCGCCGATATTGGATTCGAGGCCATAGGCGAGCGGGAGGCTCCAGCCGATGGCGTCGCGAGGGGCGAAAAAGTCGGTCGGTTTGGAGGCATAGCCCGGCTCGCCTGCCGAGTATTTCGCGATGCCCATGACGCGCGATGCTTTGGGATCAGCTTTGACGATGCCGACCGCAGCCGGTGGCGATGTCCAGAACGAAGGGTCAACTGTTGGCATATCCCACCAGTGGCTGGCCATAAGATCGATGCAAACGATGGCTGCAATCAGATAGCCAGTGAGGCTGCGAAAAGCGATATTCTGGTTGCGGCCGGATGCTCGAACCAGAGCCAGAGCGATCAGAAAAAGAGAAAAGGAGCGGGCGGCAGAGATCAGCAGCTCGCGAGTGAGCCAGGCATTACGGTCGCGATGGTAGGAGGTCGTCCATCGGGCGGATTCCGTCCACCACGGGATCATCCCCCAGATAAAAATGGCTGAACCAGCAAGGGCGAGTAAGCCAAGGAAGAAGAGGGGGCGGCGGATTTTCAGCGGTTTATCGGCACTGATCAGCAGTGAGACGCCCTGTGAAGCCAGGGCTGCTGCGGCCATGGTGGCCCAGAGATGATAGCGAACCGGAATGCGGGAGCTGCCGAGCACGGGCAGATGGTGCCAGAAGTC
>JBILGL010000136.1:0-9169 GCA_044351075.1 Isosphaeraceae bacterium
CGTCGGCTCCCGTTGATCGTACCCGCGCCTTTGCCAGCAATGGTATGACGGTGGCGACCTTCCCGGCATCCTCGGCAGATAATTCGGTGAGGTCGCGATGATGTTGCCGCGGTACAACCAGAAAATGGCCATGATTAACCGGGCTTATGTCCAGAAAGGCATAGCAGTTCTCATCAGACCAAATTTTTTGGGATGGGATTTTACCGGCAATGATCTTGCAGAAGAGGCAATTGTCGTCGGAATGATGCGAAAGCGACATGAGTGATACCTCAACAATGCGAAAAAACCGGCCAGAATGGCCGGTTTGTGATAATCAGAATTGATCACCGAATCTTTAAAAGGCGAGTGAATTTACGAAACGGTCGGTGCCACTGGCGTGGAAGTAGAGACCTGTTCGTTTTCACCAAGAAGGCTCAGCACAGCCATTTGTGAGCAATCGCCCTGGCGAACTTTGCTCAACTTGTAGATTCGGGTGTAGCCACCATTACGATTGGCAAATCGCTTGGCGATGGGTGGGTGAGTCACGTCCTTCGCATCGGTGTATTCGTTGTAGAGCCGATAGGCGATATCTTTTTTCGTGACAATCGTCAGGATCTTACGGAACTTGTTCAGATCAAAACCCGACTTTGAAAGCGTAATGATCTGCTCAACAACCGGCTGGGCAGCCTTGGCCTTGGCCAGTGTCGTTGTAATCTTACCATGTTCCAGAACCGATGTTGCCAGGTTACGCAACAGCATGTTGCGGTGTTCTGGCTCTCGCTTCAATTTTGTTCCGGCTGATCTGTGCCGCATGTTAAACCCCGAATCTCTCAAGACCTGATAATGAAACACCCGGCCATTCAACTGGCCAGGTGCAATTGATCGTATTGGCTCAGCGCAGGCTGGCAATATCCATACCCAGTGAGAGGCCGTGATCACTGAGCTTGTTTTTCACTTCACGAAGTGTTGTTTCACCAAAATTGCGAACCGTCAGCAATTGATCTTCCGAACGGCTGATCAGGTCGCGAACTGTCGTAATGCCTTCGCTTTCGAGACAGTTTGTCGCTCGAACCGAAAGATCGAGTTCTGCAAGGCTCATTTCGAGCTTGTGACTCAGGCCCGGAATCTCATTCACTCCGCCTGAGCTGTAGCTGGCCGCTGCCATCGGCAGACCTGGGCCCGGCTCAAAATACTGAACGAACGGATTGAGGTGCTTCCGCAGAATCTTGGCCGATTCCACCAGAGCCATCTCTGGCCCGATCACACCGTTAGTCCAAATGTGCATCACCATCTTGTCGTAGTTGGTTCGCTGGCCCACGCGAGTCTCAACAATCCGGTATTCCACACGGCGAACGGGACTGAAGATCGAGTCAACAGGAATCTCGCCGATGGCAAGCTCTTCGTTGTGACCTTCAGCGGCCGGGCGATAACCACGACCATTTTCAACCGTCAGTTCCAGCTGAAAGTCAATATCTTCCGTAAGAGTGCAGAGATGATGGTTCGGTTCGATAATTTCAACCGATTCATCTGTGATGATATCAGAAGCCTTGACATCACCCTTCTTGTTTCGCACGATCCGAATCACTTTGGGCAGTTCGCTGTGATTTTTAACAACCAGTCCCTTGATGTTCAGGACCAGATCAGTCACATCTTCCACCATTCCGGGCACTGAGCTATATTCGTGCTGCACACCCTGGAATTTGATCTTCGTGACAGCACTGCCCTCAAGGCTGGAGAGCAAAACACGACGAAGGCTGTTGGCAACCGTGTGTCCAAATCCACGCTCGAAAGGTTCTGCGTGGAACAGACCGTAAGTATCAGTCAGCGTCGAACGCTCACACTCAACCCTGCTTGGCAGTTCCAGACCACGCCATCTGATTCGCATCGATGAAAACTCCGTGTTTCAGTAATGGTCTCTCTATGACTGAACCATCAACATACTACAAAATTCGTGGCGATACGCAAAACGAAATTCTGTCGTATGTTAGAAGGAGCTTAACGGCTCAGCAACTCGATGATGAGCTGGGCATTAAATTCGCCAGACAAATCTTCGGCGCCAGGCAGCCGAGAAACACGACCCTCCGGCGGCTCTGTGCCCAGGCGATCAAGCCAGTTTGGAATCGATGGGCCTGATTCTCCAACCAGGACTTCGGCAGCCAGCTTCTTGGATGCTTCACGGTTCTTGATCTTGATTGTATCGCCAGGCTTGACAAGATAGCTCGGAATGTCAAGCTTGTTGCCATTGACTTGGAAATGTCCGTGACGAATCATCTGGCGAGCCTGAGCCCGGCTTTGAGCAAAGCCAAGACGGGTGACCACGTTATCAAGCCGACGCTCGATAAGAGAGAGCAGGGCGGCACCCGAGTTCCCCGGGCGGCGGGTCGCTTCGTCGTAATATTTGCGGAATTGACGCTCGAAAATGCCATAAAACCGCTTAACCTTCTGCTTTTCACGCAGACGAACAGCATACTCGCTCGCCTTGCCGCGGCGAAGCTTGTGCATCCCGGGCACACCACGCTGCTTGTCAATAGCACACTTGCCACTGTTACAGCGGGTCCCTTTCAGGAAAAGCTTGACATTTTCTCGCCGGCACAGCCGACAAACCGGTCCAATATAACGTCCCATCGTTCTATTTCCACTTTCGGATCACTGAAAGCCCATAAAATCCGGCTTTCGCTGTTTATGACTGCTGGTGATTCAGATCAGACGCGACGCCGCTTCGGAGGACGGCAACCGTTGTGAGGCAGAGGGGTCACATCCTCAATCGACTTGATATTCAGGCCCGAGGCGTGAATTGCCGTGATGGCACTGTCACGACCGGCACCTGGCCCCTTAACTTTAACTTCCACTTCTTTGACACCATATTTGGCAGCTGTGGAAGAAGCCGTTTCAGCAGCACGCTGCGCGGCAAATGGGGTGCTCTTACGGCTCCCCTTAAAACCGACCGTTCCCGAGCTGGACCAGCAGAGCGTGTCGCCATTCGGGTCGGTAATCGTTACCAGCGTATTATTAAAGGTGGAACGAATGTGCACAATCGCACGGCTCACATTACGCCGGGTTTTACGTTTCTTGGCCTTGGCCACTGCAAAAGACTCCTGGAAGTGCTGGTCGAACTTGTCTTGCGAAATTATGCCGCCCCAGGCAGCAATTTTTGACTCTGGTAAGGATCAACGAAGATCTTTAACGCCCTTCTTGCCGGCAACCGTCTTTCTCGGACCCTTACGCGTACGGGCGTTGGTTCGGGTACGCTGGCCATGCACCGGCAAACTCTTGCGGTGACGAATCCCACGGTAGCAGCCAATTTCACGCAGACGGGCAATCGACTGCTGAATCTGACGCCGCAGCTGACCTTCCACCGTGTATTCGTTGTCAAGAATACCGGCAATTCGGGCCAGCTCGTCCTCGGTCAGTTCCTTGGCAGGCTTATTCGGATCAACATTGGTCCGCTCACAAACCTGGAGGGCCAGATAAGGGCCAATCCCGTAAATATATCGCAGCGAAATTCCCGTCTTCTTGTCGTTCGGGATATCCACACCAAGGATACGCGGCATTTTCAGCTCTTCTCCGTCAAATGATTATCTTGTGCCTGTGACCACTCAGCCCTGACGCTGCTTGTGACGAGGGTTTTCGCAGATCACATAGACCTTGCCTCTGCGACGTACAATCTTACAGGAATCGCAGATGACTTTTACGCTTGCTCTGACTTTCATCGTTCACCTCTGGCCAGTCGATCTGTGATAAAACCTGACAGGCCTGCACTTTTTTCGATCAAACGGGAAGCGTAATAATATATCACACTAACCCCGTCATACTCAAGCCATTTTTTCAGTCAATCACCTTCAAGCAGAGTCAGAACCCTCGGGCCTGACTCCGTCATGGCAACGGTATGCTCAAAATGAGCCGCCGCCTTCCGGTCCGTCGTCTCCACCGTCCAGCCATCTGATAGCACCCGTACATTCTGTGTACCAAGAGCTACCATCGGCTCGATTGCCAGCACCAGCCCCGGCTCCAGCAGGAAATCCTGCTTGCGAAGCGTATCGCTGACATAGTTCGGAACCTGCGGCTCCTCGTGCATGGTCTGACCAATTCCATGCCCGACAAACTGCTCAATCACAGACATCCCATGACTCCGAACATATCGCTCCATGTCCGTCGCCACTTCAATCCACGATCGAGCCGTTTTCATCCGCTCAATCGCCAGCTCAAGAGTCTTTTGCGTGACATCAAGCAGACGCTGACGATCTGCCGATATTCGCCCGACTGCAAAAGTATAGGCTGAATCACCACACCATCCGTTCAGCCGACAACCTGTATCAATCGAAACGACATCGCCCTCTTTCAACACCCGATTGCCCGGCAGCCCATGAACTACTTCTTCATTCACACTGGCACAGACAACCGCCGGAAAAGCCGGCTTCCCCTTCATCGCCGAAGGCACACCCTTGAAAAGCGGCACTGCGTTCAACTTCGAAAAGTGTTCCTCAACAATCCGGTTCAGCTCACCTGTTGTCACTCCAGGCCCTACAGCCTGACTGACTTTATCCAACGCCTGAGCCACTACTCGACCAGCTTCCCGCATTACGCCAATTTCACGCAGGCTTTTCAGCGAGACGACCTGACGACGATATTGAGATGGATTCAACGTCTTTTTCAAGAAACTCCAGCCAATCCAATCCCGAATTTGACTCGCCACAGCCCAACTCACTTCCGGCCCATCAGGCCAGAGTAATTACTCATGATCAGGTAGCTATCGATCTTCTGGATCAAGTCGATACAAACACTGATCACAATCAGCAAGCCCGTGCCGCCGAGGAACGATGCAATGTCGTAGTCAACATTCAGCCCCGCCTGAATCATCGCCGGAATCACGGCAACAATACTCAGAAACGCTGCACCGACATATGTGATTCTTAACATGACCTTCTCAAGATAATTGGCTGTTCTCGCACCAGGCCTGTAGCCAGGTATGAAACTGCCATAATCTTTCAGATTCTCGGCTACGTCCTTGGGATTAAACATAATCGCCGTCCAGAAGTAGCAGAAGAAATAAATCAGTATCACATACGACATCGTATAGAGATAACCATGACGCTGAAAATCATTCTTGATCAGGTCAAGTATCCCGAAAATTCCACTTTTCAAGACCGAATCACTACCAGCCCAGCCTGCTACAGCCTGATGGAGACCGGAAAGGATGAGCAAAGGGAACATCAGAAGACTTGAAGCAAAAATGATCGGCATCACGCCTGATTGATTCACCTTAAGAGGTAGATACTGTTTCGTACCGCCATACACCCGTCGCCCGCGAACGTGCTTGGCCGATTGAGTCGGAATGCGACGCTGGCTCTCAGTAATCGCAATCACGCCAACGACCACAGCCACAAATAATGCGACAAGAGTAATCGGAACGAGTATCCCATAGGTCCCCTGTGGAGGTGTCAATTGGAATGAGGAATTGGAAAGGAGCTTGAAGAGAGAGCTCGGCATGCGGGATAAAATACCAGCCATGATAATCAGGCTGATTCCGTTACCAATGCCATACTCATCAATCTGCTCACCAATCCACATCAGGAAGATGGTGCCGGCAGTCATGATCATCACGGAAACTAATCCATCCCAGACATTCATATTATCGGGAGGAACAATATTCATGGTGTACATCATGTACCTCACCCAGAATGCGGATTGGACGAGGCAGAGTACTACTGCTGCATAGCGTGTGTACTCGTTGATCTTTCGCCGGCCGCTTTCGCCTTCCTTCATTAAGGCTTCGAGGCTCGGGACAATCGAGCCAAGCAGCTGAAAAATGATAGACGCCGAAATATAGGGCATGATCCCCAGGCCGAAGATCGTGGACATCCCAATCTGAGTACCACCGAACAGGGCAACAGTCGCCATTACACGACCAGCGGCCGATTGGCTCATCTGCTCAATGTTACGCTGGAGTTGCTCCTGATTGACAATCGGCAGCGGAATGAACGAGCCAATCCGGAAAAGTGCCAGGAAGCCGGCGGTGATCAGAATCTTCCGCTGAAGCTCAGGCACACGAAACAGGATAGTGATCAGCTTTTCCACAGTCAGTCAACTTTCGATCTTCGAATGACCCGCGGGAATTCTCAAAATCCGGAAATTCCTGATGATTAGACCGCGACGATTGAACCTTACTCAGCCGTCTTCACAACGGCCTTGCCACCAGCCTTGACAATTTTCTCAGCGGCAGCTGCGGTAAATTTCTCGGCATGTACGGTCACAGCTTTGGTGATTTCGCCATTGGCAAGCACCTTGATGCCATCGTCGTGACGACCCTTCACGATCCCCTTGGCACGCAACGCAGCTTCATCCACCACATCGCCAGCCTGGAAGAGGCGATCGATTGAAGAGAGGCTGACTTCGGCAAAGTCTTTCTTGAAGAAACCATTGGTGAAACCACGCTTCGGAATGCGCCGAATCAGTGGAGTCTGGCCACCTTCAAAGAGTGGGCTCAGCTTGAAACCCTGACGGGACGAATGCCCCTTGTGACCCTTCGAGGCCGTTTTGCCATGACCAGAGCCTGTGCCCCGGCCAACACGCTTACGGTTCTTGTATGTTTGAACATCGACGTTAACGTCATGAATCTGCATGATTTATAGCTCCACTCCACGTAACCGGGCGATGTCTTCACGTGTTCGCAGCTTCTTCAAGCCGTCGATCGTTGCCTTGACAAGATTCATTTTGTTCGTCGAGCCGTAGGACTTGGTCAGGATATCAGTGACACCAACAGCCTGAACCACAGCACGCACAGCACCACCGGCGATAACGCCAGTACCGGGGTTTGCTGGCAGCATGACGACACGGCTTGCGCCAAAACGGCCTTCGACCCGGTGAGGGATCGTTCCACCCTTGAGGTTCACTTTGGAAAGCTGCTTCTTGGCATCCTTCACCCCTTTTTCAACCGATGGTGGGACTTCGTTAGCCTTGCCGTAACCCCAGCCTACTGTGCCGCTACCGTTGCCAATGACAACAAGGGCGTTAAAAGTAAAGCGGCGGCCACCCTTCACGGTCGCGGAACAACGGCGAATTGAGACGACACTCTCAATCCAGCCATCTTTTTCTCTTGTATCACTCGACATGTTTAACTCTGCTTATGATTTCTGGTTGGAACCGGCCGATTCAGTCATGGCCAGCGATGTCTCAGACGCTTCTGATTAGAATTGCAGGCCAGCCTCACGGGCTGCATCGGCCAAGGCCGCCACCCGTCCATGATAGCGATAACCACGACGATCAAAACAGGCCCCGGCGATGCCCTTGGCTTTCGCCCGTTCACCGATCAGCTTGCCGATAACAACGGCAGCCGCCTTATTACCACCATACGGCACCGACTTGCGGACTTCAGGTTCATTGGATCCAGCAGATGCCAGTGTAACGCCGCGTTCATCATCGATCAACTGGGCATAAATATGCTTCGAGCTGCGGAAGACAGCGAGACGGGGACGCTCTGCAGAGCCGTTCAACGATTTCCGCGTACGAAGCTGACGTCGTTTGCGACGAACAATTGCAACTGATTTTTCACTCATCTTCAGAAACCTCTTGCAGGTGCCAGGCTTACCCGATTACCGACCGGGCAAGACACCAGCAAAATGAATTACTTCGAGCCAAAGGCCTTGCCAGCCTTGCGACGAACAACTTCACCTTCGTAACGAATGCCCTTGCCTTTGTAAGGCTCAGGTGGGCGACTCTTGCGAACCACAGCTGCAAATTCACCGACGGCCTGTTTGTCAGGACCTGTGATCACAATGTGAGTCGGATCGGTCAAGGCAACACTCACGGAAGCGGGTGGCTCATGAATGATCTGATTGGCATAGCCGACTTGAAGTACAAGCTGCTTGCCTTTCATCTGGGCCTGATAGCCCACGCCCTGAATCTCAAGCTTTTTGGTGTATCCGGCACTGACGCCGATCACCATATTATTGACCAGGGCTCGTGTCAGGCCATGAAGAGCTCGACTCTGACGCTCATCGTTTGACCGAAGCACATTGATTTCTTTGCCATCTTCAGCCATGTTGACTGTAATAGCCGGATGGACCGAAAGATTCAGTTTACCTTTGGGGCCTTCAACATTTAACTGCTGACCATTGACCGATATTTTCACACCGGCTGGAACTGGTACAGGCTTGCGTCCAATTCTTGACATTGCGATCACCTCGTGATGATTGACCTGGTACCAATCAATAAACCATTGCCAGAATCTCACCGCCCACCTTGGCCGTGCGGGCCTGGCGGTCGCTTAAGATTCCCTGTGGAGTGCTGAGAATCTGAATACCCATACCGGAAAGAACCGGCTTAAGGTCTCGATAACCAGCATAAACCCGGCAACCGGGCTTTGAAACGCGATCAATTCGAGAAATCACACGTTCACCATTAGGGCCATATTTCAAGTGAAGCTGAAGGGTTTTGGCTGGAGTTGTTTCCAGGACTTCAAAATCCCAGATATAGCCTTCATCCTGCAGTGTCTTGGCAATACCTCTCCGGATCGCGGAATCAGGCATCGAAACAAATGGCTTTTCGATGCGAACGGCATTGCGGATTCTTGTCAACATATCAGAAACAGGATCGGTCATCATGGAAGATGTCGCCTCATTGCCTCACCACGGGTTACCGTACAGCGGTCGTCGTGATGGGTTCCAAAAGATGCCTCTAACCGGAATAGGATTACCAACTGGCCTTCTTCATGCCCGGAATCAAGCCCTGATGGGCCATCTTCCGCAGACAAATACGGCAAAGACCAAATTTGCGGTAATAACCTCTGGGGCGACCGCAAAGCTGGCAACGATTACGATGCTGCACCTTGAATTCAGGTGTTTCCAGCGATTTCAAAAACTTGGACTTCGTTGACATTGATATGCCCTGTTGAAAGGATTATTTGCCACCCGCACGCTGGCCGGGCTGCCGGAAGGGCATGCCGAAAGCCGAGAGGAGTTCGCGTGCATGATCATCTGTGGTTGCAGTCGTGACAATGGTAATATCCATCCCCAGCGTATGCTGAATACGATCAGCATCGATTTCGGGGAAAATGGCCTGCTCGGTGATACCAAGGCTGTAGTTACCATGGCCATCAAAACTGTTGGGATTAACGCCGCGAAAGTCGCGGATACGAGGCAGAGCAACAGCGATCAGGCGATCGAGAAATTCAAACATCCGGGCACCGCGAAGG
>JBILGL010000641.1:0-2667 GCA_044351075.1 Isosphaeraceae bacterium
AATAACCCAAACTTGCCGCAAGCTTTGCCGGCACGTGAGATGGTGAAGCTGGCCCCACAGGGTGGCTGGCTTGAGCGGGTGGATCGTGGGCTCCACCCTAATATCCATCGGGCCCTGGCGGAAATTTACCTCAAGATGGGTGGCGATCGGGATGCTTTTCCGCATATTGAGGAAGTGGCCCGAACCGAGCCCGAGATGGCACGAGAGCTGTCTCAGGAGTTTTTGCGGGTCTGGACGACGAACCATGATATGAATCAGGCGCGAAACCAGCGCAATCCCTATGTTTTCATCTTTGGATTTGAGCAGAAAGCGGAGAGCATACCGCTGACCAGATCGAAGCAGCAGCGCAATCTTGAAGAGTTGGCCGGCTGGCTCGCCCGGCTCAGAAAACTGCCGATCAGGCCTGTGGATGAGTCGCTCGTGACTCGTGCCTTTACCACATGCCACAGCTCGGCGGAAGTCTATCGCACAGAGGCAATTGCGTCGGTTTTTGGACCGATGGAAAATCTCAGGCCCGAGACGATTGCCCGACTGGCTCAGCAGATGCGTCTGAATCTGGCGGGCCTCTGGCGCAAGCCGGCGGTGCAGGATCAGGCCAAGACGAAGCGTAAGGAAAAGGATATACGCGAAGAAGTGCTGCGCGGCTATGCCACGGCGATGAAAGTGGTGAATGAGGCCCGGGCGAAGTATCCGGCCGAATGGTCGCTGACGGCGGCTCAGGCAGCAATCATGCACGATGAGAATAATTTCAAGCAGGAGATTGCCCTTTCGCCTGATTTCATGCCCGTTCGGCGCAAGGCCCTGGCACTTTTTGCCGAAGCAGCATCGCAGTATGCCACGGCGGTTGGGTCCTTATCTATGGATCGTCAGACAAACGACGTATTTGATCAGTGGTTTTACGCCGGTCTGGGGGCATGCGAGCCTGGCCAGATTACAGAAACAACGGTGCCTGAGCCGAAGCAGCCGGCTTTGATCAGGGATGCAATCGCCAGGCTGCCGGGGGCGGCTGCCGAATCGCATGCGAGCCGCTTTGCCAACCAGCTTTTTACGCGGATGAGTGCCTTATCGCCGGCCGTGAAGTTTCGATATTTGAAAGCGGGATTTGAAATAGTGGGCGATGCCCCGCAGGCTTATGAAGCGCGGAAAGTGTATGACTATTACAAAGATTTAAATAAAGAAATACAATTGCAGGCGGTGGTGGATGGGCCGACTTCGATTGACCCATCGCAGCCGTTCGGGGTATATGTGAATATTCGTCATACGCAAGAGATCGAGCGGGAGTCGGGCGGCTTTGGGCGTTATCTGCAGAATCAGAATCAGGGTAATTATTTTTATTACAATTATGGTCGGCCACTTGAAAACTACCGCGATAAATTTCAGGAAGCAGCGACAAAGGCCTTGCAGGAGCATTTTGAGGTCGTTTCCGTGACGTTCGAAACAGAGAAAGTTACGAGTAACCCACTGCCTAAAGAGGGCTGGCGCGTGACACCCTATGCCTATCTGCTTTTGAAAGCGAAAGGGCCAAAGGTGGACAGAATTCCTTCGCTGAAGCTCGACCTCGACTTTATGGATACATCAGGCTATGTGATTTTACCGGTGGAGTCGCCGCAGGTTGCAGTGAATTGCAATTCTGAAAAGAGAGCCCCACGGCCATTTCGTGATGTTCAGATCACGCAAATCCTTGACGAACGTCAGTCGGCTGATGGAAAACTGATTATTGAAATAAAGACGACAGGGCATGGCCTTATGCCGCCGGTGGCGGAGTTGGTTGACCTTGACCGGATTCCATCGTTTACAGTCGAAAAAGTTGATGATCAGGGTCTTTCGGTCTCACGCTTTGACGAAGATTCAAGTGCAGCCGGGATCATTTCGGAACGTACCGCTTTAGTAACGCTGCGGGCCTCTAACGGACTGCAATCCCTGCCAGGCCAATTGCAATTCCCCAGGCCAAAAACGGAAACAACAAAAACGACCTATCAGAAATATGTGGATGCCGATCTGGCCACTGCTGAACCGATCACCGCTCTTGTGGCCCGCTATGGCAAGG
Organism: Isosphaeraceae bacterium; assembly: GCA_044351075.1. GTDB lineage: Bacteria > Planctomycetota > Planctomycetia > Isosphaerales > Isosphaeraceae > QWQI01. The sequence goes on from JBILGL010000641.1 coordinate 2,048, forward strand.
TTGACCGTTCCAGCCAATACTATAAGATTGCAGGAGCTATTGCTGCGCTTGTTGTCGCGGGAATTGGAATTCCGCGTTTGGTCAAATCAACAAAACAAATGCCAGTGGTCGCTGACGTTCAAATTCCGCCTGAGCCATTTGCAGTGCTTGGTCTTTTACGTGGCCTGCAACAGGAAAAAGATTTAAGCCAAAATCTGAAAGAAGAGCTGGCTTCCGCGATTTCATCGATTGAATCAAGCTATTTTTCAGCCGAGTCACCAGAGGGTCAGATTGCCCCAGACCTTGGCAGTCTGGTGGTAAGATGGTCAAAACTGAGATCAACTTGAAAGAGATAAAGTATTTACTCAGGATAAGAAATAAGTAGAGAAATACACCCGAGAGGATTTGAACCTCTGACCTTTTGCTCCGGAGGCAAACGCTCTATCCAGGCTGAGCTACGGGTGCATCGATGGAATTATAACAAAAGAAGTCGAAAAATCAAGCTTCTGCTCTATTTTCATAACAAAAGCCTGTAAGTAATCGATTGAGATAATTCAACGATCGTTCGTTTTTTGACAGTCTGTAATTGATTGCATATTGAATATTAATGAAATGAAATGATTTCATTAAGGATCGGTCTG
>JBILGL010000002.1:0-27615 GCA_044351075.1 Isosphaeraceae bacterium
TTGCCCCCATACCCCTTCCGAAGACTGTGTATGCCGCAAGCCCCTGCCAGAACTTGTCAATCGTGCCGCAGCCGACCTTGGCCTGGATCTCGCTCAAAGCTGGATGATCGGCGACAAACCGGCAGACTTGGGCTTGGCAAAGGCCGCCGGTTTGAGAGCCATTCTGGTTAGAACCGGCTATGGGAAAAAATACGAAAATCATCCATCAGTGGTTGAATCGAATGCCCTGATTGCCAACGACCTTGGTAATGCAGCAAAATTGATAATAGATGGATTTTTAGTCTGACTGGAGATACTGTTTTACTTGTAGTAGAGGAAGATATAAATTGCTGTTATAAATCACACAGTGGCTGCATGATCTACCAACTAAATCAATTGTGTCACTTAAATAAATCAAATAGAAGTCATGACCAACGCTTGAATTGTCATCGGCATCACTCGGGTGTGAATCCGACAAAAAACCTTGTTTGATATCGTTAAGCTTGGAAAAAATGTTTGCCGACCCCAATGTTCTAAAGGGAAGTATAGTACCAGTCTGGAGCAACTTCATCCGTATAAGCAACCAGATGAAGTGGTCAGTATTGGTTCTTGATTCCCGAAGCGATATTCAATAAATCATTTTTCCTGATCAGGCTTGGTCTGTTCAGGAGATAAATGAGTTGAACCATCCGACGATGAGTTGTCGTCGGTTATGTCTAGCGATTCGATGATCTCCTCGGCAGTGGCGTCGATCTGCTTTTCCATTTGTTCAAGAGCAGTTACTGTTTCCACATATTCCGGATCCTTGCGGGTCTTGGCAGAAAGGCTTCTTAGAACGGCAATTGCAATAATAGCGAACATGACAGTCCAGAAAATCTCTTCCGGGATTTCCCAGTGCATATTCAATATCTTGGGAGGAATATTACTTCGCCAGCCTGATTTGTCGGCAGTCACCAGATGAAAGGCCTGATCGATACCGCTGGCGAATAGCTTGATTCCGATCCAGAGCACCAGTTGATAGGCCGCACCGGCCAGCCCCGGGAATTTATCGAGTAGGCTGATAAAAAAACCGGCTACATATCGCATTGTGACAATGCCGAGAATTCCGCCTGTCCAGACAGTCCAGAGCTCGTAGGTTACACCCGCAAAAGTAGCCTCTTTGATATGAGGGTCAAAACCTTCCGCCATCGCCACTGCGGCGAGTATGGAGTCTATGGAAAAAGCAATATCGGCAAGTTCAACGCCGATCACGGTTCGCCAGAATCCACGCGGGGCTGCACCTTCATCATGCACTTCTTCATGGCCATGGCCGATGAAATGCTTCATAGCGAGGAAGATCAGGTAAAACGCCCCGATGATCTTGAAAATCCAGTAGTCAAGCAGCAGCCCTGCGAAGATCACGGCGATAATTCGAAAGACAAAAGCCCCAATAATCCCATAACGCAAGGCCCTTTTTTGCTGCTCTTTGGGAAGGTGCCGCACAAGCACGGCCAACACCAGGGCATTATCGGCTGAAAGCAGCCCTTCCAGAATGACCAGCATGAAGATGGTCAGGGCGACAGTACCGTAGTCGGCAAGAGTAAGACTTTGTGCGATCAGGGTGAGAGTAATCACAGTTTTCAGCTTTTTTCTGGTCGAGTCGCTGCAGTGCCAGTTTGCTTATTCATAATTAGTTTAATATTCCGCTATCAAGATTTCACTAGAAACAGGTCGGTCGTTAGGAAAAATAGTCTCATTAGCCTGCGAAAGGTCTTTGAGCGTCAGATATTATCTACTTTTAAGTCACTATGCATTGGGATTGGCTCCTGGATCGACCAAAAAAAGATATCAACAGGATGTGACTTGGTATAATTTAAAAGATGGAGACAACGATTCGTGAGCTCGGGCGAACGTAAACAATGCTGAATAAAAGAATTATCCCCTGCCTTGACGTTCATGCCGGACGTGTGGTGAAGGGCACCAATTTCCTCAACCTGCGAGATTCCGGCGACCCGGTTGAGCTGGCTTCACGCTACGACGCCGAAGGTGCCGACGAGCTTGTTTTTCTCGACATCACCGCCAGCCACGAGGGCCGCGACATCATTTTGGACGTCGTTGCCCGCACTGCCGAAGTTTGCTTTATGCCACTCACTGTCGGCGGCGGCATTCGTAACCTTGATGATATTCGTAAGCTCTTAAATGCCGGTGCTGACAAAGTTTCCATTAACTCTGCCGCCGTTCGCGATCCTGAACTCGTGCGTCGGGCCGCTGAACGCTTCGGTAGCCAATGCATTGTGGTAAATATTGATCCAAAACGAGTGTGGAAAGAAGAGAACGGCCAACGTCGGCAGGTCTTTGAAGTTCACATCAATGGCGGTCGCCTGCCGACTGGCCAGGATGCTCTGGCCTGGGCCCGCGAGGTAGAGCGGCTGGGTGCCGGTGAAATCGTCCTGACATCGATGGACGCAGACGGTACTCAGGCTGGCTACGACCTTGAAATTACCAAAGCTGTGGCCGACGCCGTGACGATCCCTGTCGTTGCCTCAGGCGGCGCCGGTGCGATTGACCACTTTGAAGACGTGCTGCGCGACGCCCGCGCCTCCGCCGCTCTGGCCGCCAGCCTTTTTCATCAGCGCCAACTCACTATCGGCGAGCTCAAAAAAGAACTTGCCCTCCGTGGACTGCCAATGCGATTGCCGGCAGGAGTCTGATGGATGCCATGGATGCTGGCGAATCTCGCGCTCATTAAACACTACTGCCCGGCGGAGAGTGAGCCGCTTGGGCTGCCCCGCACGGGAACACCTTCGGGCAGTGGTCGGGCGGCAACCATATAGCCCTGGGCGTGAAGCTGGTCACGCAGGCGGCGAAAGGTTTCAAAACCGCTGGGATAGACCCACATCGTAATTGTGGCCTGGCCGGGGGCGAGCCTTCGAATCACGCGTTGGAAGTTGGAAAGCGGCTCGGCGGCCTGTTCGACAGTCTCGCCGCGCGACTCGCTGGCGGGAATCACTTCCCAGCCTTTCATCCCAAAGCCGGTGGCACCGCTAAATGGGTCAACGGCGGGACCAATTTCATAGGCGAGGCCAAAGTCGCCTACCGGACCAACTTCCGACCGAATCCCCCGTGGTGATCCAGAAAGCCTCACCCGCACCTGAAAGTCCTTTTTCACCATTTCCATCAGTTTTTCAAGGTCGATAAACGCCACATGCGTGCCAATAACCTCAAAATGATATTCCTCGCCCTTGGCCGGTTTAGCCACCGGGCTGAAGCCCGACAGCGCCTGCCTTGGCGGTTTGGGGGCCGTGGCAATCTGCTCAATCTTCTTCTCGATTGCCTCTTTCCGCACCTTAAGCGATTCCAGCGTGCCTGCCGCCGCAGCCGTCTGCGACTGTGCCGTCTGAAGCGTCAAACCACTGAAATTTCGCTCTCGACTAGCTTCAATGACGCTTGACAGTATCTGAATAGCCTTTTGAGTTGTGGCCGATTGAAGAACCTGCGAAGGTCGAATAGAGCCGGCCACCCGGGCAAGCTCCGCACGTTTGGCCGCCAGCGTTTCGCCACTCACTGCCTGCGGCTTTGGCTTCAGCGGCTTTGGTGCGGGCTTTTCAGGTTGCTGAATCTGAATCTCAGGCTGTCTGGCAATCGTCAATTCTGGCGGGTTTTCCTGGCTTTTCTGCTCTGTGCCAAAAAATTGAAAGAGTAGCAAAGCAACGGCTCCAGTGGCCAACGCCATTGGCGGAAAAAGCAATCGCCACATGCTTGTTTGTGGCTTTTTATTGAAGCTAATATCAATCGTATTGTAATTGTTTTCTTGATGGATCATCGGGCAGTTCCTGCCGGTGGAACCTTTTCGACCAGAGCGGGCCAACGGATCAGCCCTTCGGCAATCTGGGTCTGTGCAGTGGTCATGAGCGGCTCGCCCCCGCTGGCCAGCCGATACCGGATATAGGGCCGCCAATAGCGTTCGGGATGCTCGCGCAATTGCTTTTCAAACATCGCCTGCAGCGTTCTGGGCAAGAGGTCAGCATCGCCCTGAAGGTCTGCCGTTTTCAGCCGATGCTCGCCGGGACGGATGGTCAATCCATCGGCATCGCAAAAGATCGAAATCTCCCAAGCCTTCTCAGGCAGACGATTATCTCCACCAAAAAGCCGCCGCAGGCCAGAGCCAAGCGTTCGTTCTGATTTCTCTTCTGCTGTGTTAGTCCCGGAATTGCCGCCGCCATTACGACTGCTGTCATTTTCGGTGCTTCCCCCCGCCGATGAGCTGCCCAGCAGGCTTGCAATCAGTGGCGGCTTTGTCGCACCGGCTGTTGGTTTTCCGTCAGTTGCTGGTTGATTTGCAGCAGAACTCTTTTCGGTTGAATGATTGCCGTCAGATTTCCCGGTTTCACTACCCGGCACGGGTTCAAATCGTGGCAGTGTCGGGGCAGATGTGCCAAATGGGCTGCGTGAGTTAATATTCGGTGGCAAAGAGCCTGGCATACTCCCTGAATTTTTTTTACGTCTATCAGTTGTAATTTGGCCTATGCCATTTGGGCTGGAAGGCTCGCCGTAAGCGGCCTCGCCTAAATCATCGCTGCCCTCAAGATCACCTGGCATAATCGCTACTGCGCCAGGGCGTCCCTTCAGCTTTGTTGAAATATCATCGCCGCGGGCATTCAGCTCTGCAATTAAGTCAGTAAAAGTGCCAGGTTTGCCGCCTGCCTGAGCTCCGCCAGTCGTCTGACCGCCTGACTCTCTGCGCCCGGAGTTTCCTGATAATCCAGTGCCACGACGCCCGTCAGGCAAATTGCCCCAAGGCGGATTCAAATCAGGATTCGTCTCTGCCCGTCCATTCTTTTCATTTCCATTTGCATTTGAAGTTGTATTTCCCATTCCATTTCTTGTTGCATTTCCTGATGCTCCTCGTCGAAGCTGGCTCAGCGTGCCGGGCCCAAAATCAACTTGTGGCGATCGGCCACCGCTGCTTCTGCCATTATTCGCCGAAATATTCGCTCGCCCCTCGCCTCCAATTCCGCCGGCATTTTCACCCAAATGCAATCGTGGATGAGGCTCAATCTCGTTTCTGCCTTCGCCTGCCGCAACGCCCGTTTCATTATTCAGCCCGCCCGGGCCACGACTGCCACCAAGGCCATTTTTCCAGACGAATAGCCCGTCGCCATCACCTGATCCCACCTGCCCGGCATTGACTGGCGAGTGTGATCCATTGATCGCCCCTCCATTGCCCACGCCATTGGATTTCAGCCCGGTTCCGCCCGCATTTGAAGCAACGGACGAATGGCCTTCCATGCCTGGCCATTCGGCCAGATCACCGAGGTCGGGATATTCAATTGGAGTTTTTTCGTCGATCAGCTCATAGCCAAAAGCCACGCCCTGAGCCTGAAGCCGGGCTCGTGCTTCGTAATAAACCTTAATGCCGCTGGGCCGAACGACAAAAAGCACATAAACCGTTGGTGCATTGCCGTCGGGTGTGGCCTGGGCCGCTGCCTTGCGCATGGCCAGATCAATAATCTTTGAAAAAATGCTTGCGTTTGACATCCCGGCCAATTCCAGATCAATCAGCCGAAACGATGGCCCGCCGGGCATAATCTGGGCCCCATCGTTGGCACATTCAATCGGCAAGGGGCGGTGCCACGTTCCATTCGGCCCTCGATAGGGCAAAATGCTGAACCCTTTGAAGTTTTTCGCCGCCTCATAACGATTTTCAGTAGCCTGTTCTTCAAGCTCGAGCCGGGCAATTTCGTCGGCCAGCCGCGCAGAGGCCTCCTGCACGGCGATTTTCTGGCCAGCCAGCGCCGCCGTTTCTTGCTTGAGTCGTTCATTGGAAGACTTCGCCGCCTTCTGACGGCTTTCCAGAAAGGCCGACGATTTTTCGGCTACCCAGGCCATCAAATCGGCCTTCGCTTTTGTCTGCTTGGCCGTTTTCAATTGCTTTTCAAGCGACTCAAGCTCGGCCAGCGACGTATCTGGTGGCTCATCTTTTTTCGGCTCTTCACGACTTATTGAATTGGTTGGTTCAGCGGTTGCAGGCTTCGGAGCGATCTGTTTTTTTGCCACGGCGGGTGTGAGTGATCGGTCTTTGGCGTTTTTCAGATAAACGGCAATTGAAGCCGTCAGGGCGATCATCATCAGGCAGACAAACGCAACTACAAGAATCTCGGCTGCGAAACGCTTCGCTTCCGAATTGCTTGCTGACGTTGTTGCCGACTTTTCCTGATCGCTCGCCATATCCTTTATCCATCTCGACTTGCCGCCGATGCTGAGCATCCTCCTCAGCGCAGGGCTGGGCTATCTCCTCATCGTTATCGACCATAACAATTGCCCGGCTTGAGCGGGATATAACGCCGAATCCAGTTCAGGGGCTACACAGAGCGGGGTGTAAACCGAATTTTTTGACAGATGATGTTTTTTACAGTAACAGGAAGATTTGGTTTATTATCAAACAAACAGTACACCCATTTTACAAGGCAAAACAACCATCGCGAACTTTCAATAGTTTTCTGAAAAGTCTAGATTTCAAAGACTTCATGAACCTTTGTGGTTCATAATTTAGTCGTCACCAATTGATAAACGTATGTTTGCCTCGAGTTCGAAGCAGTATTTCTGGCAATAATAAATAAAAAGGGCAGGAGCAATCCTTCCATGCAGGTTCCAAAAGTATCAAACCGATCAAATACGATTATGTTTCCAAGTCAGGGGCATCAACCCAAACGCAATTGATTCCTCATGCGTAATTTAATTGGTTTGATGATTTGCCGGCCTGCGTGCAGTTTCGCCAGTGCCGGAAAAATTGGGCCGGGGCGGGAATTGTTCTGCTGTATGGGCGACAGCGGCACGCGAGTCGGTTGGTCGGCCGGCTCGCTCGATCATGGATGTTGTGGAGTGGCCGGCGACGATGTCGATCAGCACCAGGCGGCCGCCCCAGCTTTCGACTTCATCGCGTCCGACAACTTCATGAGGCTTGTAATCGCCACCTTTAACAAGCACATCAGGCCGAAGGGTGTTGATCAACTCTCGTGGGGTATCTTCGCCGAAGATCGCCACCGCATCTACACAGCCAAGTGCGGCCAGCACTTCCGCGCGGCTCATTTCGTCATTGACTGGGCGAGAATCGCCCTTGAGCCGCTTCACGCTGGCGTCCGAATTCAAGCCAACGACGAGATAATCGCCGGCCGCCGCCGACTGGGCGAGCAGTCGCACATGGCCCACGTGCAAGAGGTCGAAGCAGCCGTTGGTGAAGACGACTTTCTGCCCGGCCCGCTGCCGTCGCTGGCATTCTTCAGCGGTGGCGGCCCAGGTCTTGATCTTGGAGACGCCGCTGGCGTGATGTTCGATCAGGTCGCTGATGATCTCCTGCCGCGAGATCAGGGCCACGCCAATCTTCTCAACTTCAAGCCCGCCTGCCACATTGCCCAGAGCCACGGCCTCGGCATAATCGCCACCAGCGGCCAGCACCAGCCCGATGACAGAGAGCACCATGTCGCCGGCGCCGGTGATGTCATACACCTGTCGTTGGCGGGTTGGGTGGATGGCCTGTTGGCTTTGCGGGTCGATCAGGGCCATGCCCTCGCGGTCGAGCGTGACGATGGATGCTTCCATGCCCAGCTCTGTTTTGAGCTTTTCGGCGGCGATCATTGCCTCGGCGTTTGTACGAATCGTCAGGCCGGTGGCCAGCCCAGCTTCGAGCCGGTTGGGTGTCATGCAGTGTACGCCGCGATATCGCGAGTAATCGCTGCCTCGAATGGGGTCGGCCAGTACGCGTTTGCCAGCGGCGCGTGCTTTGTCGATGAGTTGTCTAAGCAGGCGAGGTGTGCAAACTCCTTTATCGTAGTCTGAGATCAAAATGATATCAGAAGAGGCGATGGCCTGATCAAGGCGGTTGATAAACTCTTCTTCGACATCCGACGCAATGGCGTCTCGAACTTCATAATCGACACGAATCATCTGCTGCGGGTGGCGGTCCTGCGCGCGGCCGATGTATCGTTCCTTGACGGTAGTGGGTCTGTCGGAAACGGCCAGCACAAGGGAATCGTCGATACCCTGACTGTTAAGGATATGGCGAACCAGGGTAGCAGAATCATCCTGCCCAACCACACCGGCGATCTGTACACGGGCGCCCAACGCGGCCAGCATAGTGGCTACGCTCGAAGCACCGCCGAGGCGGTGTTCGCGCTGATCGGCCCGAAGCAGGGCGACGGGTGCTTCCTGACTGATGCGCTCGGCATAGCCCCAGATGTAGCGGTCAAGAATCAGGTCGCCGATCACCAGAACACGAGGCTGGCCCAAGTTTTCAATGCGGCTGATCAGAGCGTCGATCATCGGTTCGGTCCTCCCTGACCGTTGTGCCGATTAATGGTTCGGTGCTGGCGAAATGGCGGCCGAAGCCAGCTTTGCTATCGACCTGAGGCGCGATTCCTGTCATGGCCAAAGGTAATCTATTCATGACAGATTCACGGAAACTGTCAAGGCCAGTCTTGGTAATCAGGCTGCGGGACGAGAACGGGATTCGCCCTGGCCGAGGCCGAGGAATCGCTTAATCGGGCGAGCGATGCGGTCGTAGCGGGCTGAGAATTCACGGGAATGGCATCGCAGGAGGCCCTGGGCGGCATCGATCCGCCATGACTTGGCCGGCGCAAGGTTGTTTCTTAAGTCTTCGAAGTGATCTTCCGCATAGCCATTTTCCGAAATCCACGCGCCGAGCATCTTCTGCATGATCATGCGTTCCTGAGGCATGGCACATTCTCTCCAGCTTTCGGCCACAGGGCGGATGTGGTTCCAGTGGAGCAGGGTGGCCGGGTCATAAAGCTGGGCATTGCCCGAGTCGGCCAGATCAGTGCCTTTATCGGCAAGCATGCCGCGAAGCATGGCGGTGCGGCTCAGGTTGGCTTCTTTGGAATAGGCGTCCGCGATTTTCCGGGCAGCATCGATTGGGAGGCGAACCTGTAGGAATTCGGCAATTTCGATGATAGCTTCGGCTGGTTGGGCCATGATGTCGTCGTATCGCTGAACCAGCACCTGCGGATGAGCCCGCCAGAAACGGTCGTTGACCAAAATCTGGTGGATCATACCCGTGCGCACGATCTCCTGAAACGACTGGTTCCGCTTGTGCATGAGCGAATAGATGACGTCGCGGATGTCGCGATGGGCATAAAGGCCAATTGCTTTACCGCGAAACATGGCTCGGGTGTAAGCGGGGTGGCCTTCGTGGCCTTTGAAGACGCGTGCCTGGCCTTCGAATCGGTGGGCCTTTTCGATGCGGGCATATTCTGGGCCGGTCAGGTATCCAAGCGGTTGTACCTTTCGCTGAGTGCAGTGTGACATTACTTCGAGTGCTACTTCATACTGCCAGGTGGAGCAAGACCTGTACATTCCACAGCAGAACAAATCCATGGCCGCACCTTACTTCCCTGTGACCGGTTGCGTTGCTTGGTAGATTAGGCGGATGAGAGGAGACCGAGCAAAAGGGCTAACGGAAAAACCGTTAAATGATAAAATAAACCTTAACCAGAAAAGGTAAAGGGCAATCTTGATACTCCGAATTTTAAGTTAATCACGTTTGGTTTTAGCAAAGCAGATGCTTTGAACTCTTCCGATTTTGTTGGGCGAGATTACTGTTTCACGATCTCCGATGGGTCTTCCTCGCCGAAGGAACAACCAGTGTAGAGCTGGGACGGAGCATCGACCACAGCCAGTCGGCGGCGTGGCACACCCGCCAACTCGGCCAGCTTCTGGCTCATTTCTTCAAGCATCCAGCGCGAATAGCCTGGCCAGTAGGCAGCCAGTCGGCCTTCTTTGTCAACCAATGCAGTGAAGGCGGAGTTGGTCGCACCCCAGCGAATCATGGTGGCGTTGGTCGGGTCGTTGATGATTGGATAGGCATTAACATAGCGGCTTGACCATCGCCGGGCGGTGTCGGCGTCGCCGTCGATAATGCCGACGACGTGGGCGACATCGGCGTAATTACTGGCAAATTCCTGAATAAAGGGCTCATAGGTCTGGCTGCACGGGCAGCCGTCCTTAATGAAATAAAGAACAACGGGCTTCGAGCTTGTCAGTTCTTTCAGACTCATACGCTTGCCGGTGGCCGGGTCGGTCAGGTCAAAGTCAGGGGCAGTCTTTTTCTCCTGCTCCATGGCTTTCTTTTTCATACTATCCGTGACAAGATGCTTTTTGGCATCGGGGTCGGCCAGTCCTTTACGCCTGAGCTCGGCTTCGCTTCGGGCCCGATAGAGGAAAAAGCCGATACCGACCAAAGCCAGAAGCAGGAAGGTAATGAGTTTGGCAAAAGGGCTGAATGTCACTTTGGTGGAAAGTTGGGGGCCAGATTGATCCGCCTGAGCGTTTTCCTGATTCATATCCCATTTCCTGAAATTGACTTATGGCGGATGATACGCACAAAGCCGTGGACTCGCTCGCCGCGATTGGTGACGGCTGACGATTCGATGGTTTCGAGCCTCAGCCCAGCCTCGTCCACGATTTCGTCGAGCTGGTCGCATGCCCGGCGATATGGGTCGGCCAGCCATGCCTCGCCGCCGGGTGCGAGCATCTGCTGGAGCAGCCCACAGACCTGCCGCACCAGCCGCTCTTCATATAGTACTTCGCCGCCCAGTATGAGCGGATAGGTTTGATCCTTTGGCTGACGGTAATCAAGCACATAACCACCGAAAGACTCCGGATCAAAACAATTGGCCCGGGCGCTGGCCAGAGCGAATTCCACTGCCAGTGGCTCATAGTCCGTAAAGTCAACGGCAAGACCCATTTGAAGGGCCGCCAGGCCATTCAGGCCGAGGCCGCAGCCGATTTCCAGCACGCGGGTACCGACGGGCCAGTTTTTCTGGACTAGCGCATCGGCCAGAACAAATGCCCCAGCCCAGACTTGGGCCCAATAGGGCATGTAGTTGTCGGCCCGGTTTCGCAGGCGGACGTCGGGGTCGTCAAGCAGCGGCTCATAGTCAGCGGGTCGTAGTAGCCAGAGTGAGCGATTGCCTTGATCCCAAAAAACTTTTTCCCACCAGATCGGATAGGAGAAATTAGTGATCGTTGGCAGGGGTGGTGGGCTGGTGGGCCCTGATCCAGCGGAAGATGCGTTCATCGACGGCGTCGGCGGCTCCAAAGCAGAGGAAATGATCCTCTTTATCGTACCAATTTTCGTCAAGTTCGACCGCACTTCGTTTCAGGGCTTCCAGAGACTTCTCCACCATACGCGGGCTTACGTTGTGATCCGTCCGGCCATGCAGCACCATCACTGGCCGACCTTGCCAGCTGTCGATCCATGGTTGGGCGGACAGCTCTTTGGCACGCATGGTCGCTGAAAGATAAATCAGGCCATGCCAGGGCTGGGCAAGTGCGGCCCGCGTTACGCCATTCCCACCATCGGAAAGGCCCATAAGCCAAAGCCCGCGGGCCGGATTGATCTGTGGCCATCGGGCAAGGGCGTCGTCGATAGATCGGCCAATGACATTTGCAGAATTTTTTCCCCAGAAACCAAAGCCGCAGGTGGGTGCAAGGATTACAAGGCCAAGGGTTTCAGCCACCTTTTGCCAGCGATGGCAAAAGAGCTTGAGATTACCCGCATTGCCATGCAAAAAGACCAAAAGCCCGGGATTCGGATGCATTTCTGGCGAGGGCAGCCAGGCATAGTAATGACCATTATCGTAGGGTAATCCGCAGAGGTGATTGAGGGCTAGATCAGAAACGCCTCTTGAGGCCAGAAATGCGGGTGTATCATGGGCCATTTCGGCGTAAGTTGAATGAAGCACCCGCCGCACACGGCGGGCATGATGGCGGCTCATGAGCAGGTCGATTCGCGTAAAAACGGATGCGGCCGAGCAGACAAGCTGATCTTCGGGGATCGATGAAATCAGCCGGAATGGGCGGAAGATCGTTACACCTGAAGGCTCAACGCTGAAAAAGCCTGAGCTTTTATCGGATGCGTCGGGCATCGTCCAGCCCCTGATCGCGGGCGATCAGCCGCAGCGGTCTGCTGGGGTCAACCCGCCTGTCATAAGGAAATAAAGCCAATTGATTTTTGCACTTATAAATCCGGGCCTTTTTGAAAACCACACCCTGCGAGGCGACTTCCACGGTGCCCAGCGGCTCGATTTTTTCAAACCAGGCGGCGAAGCAGGCGGGCTCCACTTGCTCGCTGGCAGAGATACTGACGAGAATGCCGTCGCGGCCGACGAAATCCTCAGGGCGACTCCAGTCGGCAAAGCCGCGGCTGTCGCGTGTGTTGTAGCAGAGAACTGGCGTCTGCGGGCCCAGCACACTGGCCAGATGGCCGCTTTCAAACCATTTACCGGTAAAGACAAAGCCGCCCTCGCCCGGCAGCCAGCTTTTTTCGCTCATCTGCCGTTTGAGGTCGGCCCAGAAGAGATCTTCCAGCGTCATGTCCACTTTGGCCAACTTTTGACCTGTGTCGCCAAGTAGCCCCCATGGCACCAGCCCAAACTTTGAATGCAGCGAGACATAAAGCGTGGCCACCAGCACAAAACAGGTGGCCCAGCCCAGCCTTTTTCGCATGATCGGCAGCCGAGCTGGCAGAGCTATCAAATCTGCCCAGTATTTGCCAATCAGCGGGAATGTTGCGATCAGCCCGACCAGCGACCAATGCGGCAAAACTGGCTTGCGGGCCGCGACGTAAAGAAAAATCGCTAGCGCAGGCAACGAGCAGCAAAGTAGAAAGGTGCGAATATCGAGGCCTTTTTCCTGCTTTTGACCAACATCAAACCGGCCTCTGAGCAGGGCTGCCAGGTTCGCGACGGCAGGCCACCAGATCCACGGAGTGAGATAGGCAATCTGCCCGCCAATTGCCCCGGCCAGCGTGCCGGGATTAAAGCCGCCACCCACTGCGCGGCCGCTTTGGAAAGCGAACGAGGCCCATTGGTGCGTGGCGTTCCACCAGACGACCGGGCTGAAAATTGCGAGCCCCACCGCCACTGCCACCCATGGCCCCAAGCTGATCAGCACGCGGCGACAGCTGGGCCGGATCAGGCAGAAGAGCACTGCCCCCAGCGGCAGAAAGACCGCATGATATTTTGAGAGCATGGCCAGCCCCCATGCCACGCCCACTTCCAGCCAAAGGCCGGTAGCACGTTGGCCCTCTTCATTGGCTGCAAGGGCAAGGGCCAGCCGGTCCATCGTCAAAAGCCAGAAGAAGAGCAGGGGGGCATCAGGCAGGATAAACGTGGCAGCAGCCACAGTGTGATAAGCCGAAAGATTAAGTGCAAAGGCGGCCAGAAACCCGGGCTGAGTGCCAAACCAGCGGGCTGTGAGACGAAAGAGAAGGAATGTCGAGCCAGCAAATAGCAGAATCGACCCGAGTCGGGCCGCCAGTGTCGTGATTTCAGCCGGAGACTGCCCAAACAGAATCATGCCGATGCCCTGCATGAGCATAAGCATTGGCGGGTGGTCGAAATACGACGCCTGTGGATGACGCAGAAAGAGCGTGTGATAGGCTTCGTCGTTGCCCAGCGGGAACGTGGCTGCGAGCAGTAGCCGCAAAAGCGAACCGGCCACGATGAGTATCAGTAAGTTTCGTTTCGGCTTATCCATGCCATCTCCCTGACTAAACTGAAGAGCAAAAGCAGTTTAACGATAAGCGTGATTCTGTGGAGAGCAATATGGGTGTTTTTCGTACCATGAAGAGTTTATTCTGTGCGAAAAGTCGTGGGTAATCCAGTGGTGGTTGCTCACACTAGCGGCAAAATGAGGAAGGTGTGTCAGGTCTGGTCGAGCATTGACATACGCCTAAATTATAAGCATAGTAACGAGACCAAGAGCCGGGCATTCGTTCGGCGATATATCTATGGTGATATTGGCAACAACAGGAGCATTCAAGCGATGTCGCAGGTGAGAATTGGAGCAGTTACGCTGAAAGGCGGCCCGAAAGATTTGATTGGCCCTGAGCTGAAGGTGGGCGACAAAGCGCCTGATTTTACGACGGTCGGCGCAGGTCTTTCGATCGTCAAACTGGCCGATACGGCTGGCAAGGCTCGCCTTTTCAGCGTGGTGCCATCGCTTGATACGCCAGTCTGCAATATTCAGACTCGGCGATTTTCGCAGGAACTGGCCGCTCTGGGCGACAAAGTGACTGCCTACACCATTTCAACAGACCTTCCCTTTGCCCAGGCCCGCTGGTGCGGCGATGCCAAGGTGGAAAACATCAAGAACCTGAGCGACCTTCACGACCAGAGCTTCGGCAAGGGTTATGGCGTGCTGGTGAAAGACATTCCCGTGCCTTTCCTGACCAGAGCAATCTTTGTGGTGGATGCCAGCAACACCATTACCTACGTCGAATATGTGCCCGAGATTGCCTCGGAGCCGAATTATGACGCCGCCTTGGCTGCCCTCAAGTCTGCCGCAGGTTGATCTTTTGACGTATAAGTATCGATCAGTCCAGTCGTCATGGCTGGCCTGATCTCCTAATAAGCATGTAAAAAGAAGCAGGAAACGATCGATATGAAGCTGATTCAGGGCATTCACAAGTTTCGTTCCGAAGTCTATCCCAAAGAGCGTCAGCTTTATATTATGCTTTCTGGTGGGCAGACGCCTGAAACGCTTTTTATTACCTGCTCTGACAGCAGAATTGACCCCACCCGATTTACCAGTTCGCAACCCGGTGAGCTTTTTCTGATCCGCAATGCAGGTAATCTGGTGCCCCCTTATGGTACGGCAGCCGGTTCGGGTGAACTTGCCACAATTGAATATGCCGTGAGTGTGTTGAAGGTAAAAAATATCGTTGTTTGCGGCCATAGTGATTGTGGCGCGGTTTCGGCGATGCTGCATCCGGAAAAGCTCAAGGACTTGCCCTCAGTTTCGGCCTGGCTGGCACACATGGAGCGAACTCGGCGGGTGATTCACGATAACTATGCTGATTTGCCACCGGAAGAGCTGCTGGAAATTGCCATTCAGGAGAACATCCTCGTACAACTTGAGCATGTGATGATGCACCCGGCGGTGGCCACGCGAATGCTGCGCGGGGATCTGAAAATGTATGGCTGGTATTTTGAAATTCATCAAGCCAAGGTCTATGGCTATGACGTGACCGAAGGGCAGTTCCAGGAGATTGAAGTGACCAATGGCGAATTGCCCATGACTCGCCACCGCTGGCTTGACGGTATGACCACCGCGGAAAAGAACAAAAAGCAGTCGTGATCGATCTGAAATTTTGATTTGATCGGAGCAGATGAATCAGCTCAAGTCCGTTTTACTTGAGCTGATTCTCTATGAATTGATTGATTGCTGTCCAGTATTCTTCAAATTGCCACAGATTATTATGCCCTGCACCGTCGATGATTTTCAGGTGTTTATGCGGTGACTTGATCTGATCAAATGCCACTTCGCTTTCTGACGGCCGAACAAGTCGATCGGCTGATCCGTGAATAAACAAAATCGGTGCTGAGCCTCTGGCGTAATTTGCATTCGGGCTGATGTATGAGATCGATTGCATTTGCATCTGATGATCTGCCGAGTGATGCCGGTTTATGAGTGCGACGCTATCACTCATACCACATTCAATCATGAAACCGGCAATTCGGCCCGGTTCAACATGGGATGCAGCAAAGCCACCGATCGATCGCCCGAGGATAAATTTCGGTTTGTCGCCCGTTTCCTCGAAAAATTTCTTGAAGGCAATCACGGCGTCGGTCATGCTGTTTTGGAGGGTTGGCTTGCCTGTGCTCATGCCATAACTGCGATAATCAATCGCAGCTAATTGCAGCCCCATGGCACGATATTGACTGGCAATGCGGTCATAATGCATAACCAGCTCGCCATTACCGTGAAAGATCAACACAGAGGCTTTTGCCTCGGGAAATATGTGCACGCGAAGATGAATTCGATCCTGCCCTGCTTCCTGCAGAAAATCATTTGCGGCCGGATGCGAGTAAAAGCTGGTGGATCTTGGGTAAAACAACTGATCATGCTGTCTTGGCTGAAGTAAGATTAAATGTCAGATCGTTTTTGTTATCAGCAAGTCGTACTTAAATAAAAAAACGCGAACCAAAGGCTCGCGTTTTTACGTTGTTGCTTATCGAGATGCCAATCTCAATGGCTTTCAGAAGCAGTCTCAGGAGACTGCATCCTTCAGCGACTTCAAAAGACCAACCTTGATGGCGTTGCGGGCTGGCTTGGCCTTGATCGTCATCGGCTGTTTGGTGAAGGGGTTGATGCCCGTCTTCGCTTTGGTGGCTGGCTTCTTGTAAACCTTCAGCTTGAGCATGCCTGGCAGAACAAACTGTCCAGGGCCCTTCTTGCCGAGTTCATCTTTGATAATGCCGTGCAGGATGTCGAAGACCTTCTCAAGGTCTTTCTTCGTGACTTCCGTGGCGGCTGCGATCTTGCTGATCAGGTCAGCCTTCGTCAGAGGCTTGCTGCCAGCAGGTGCAGCAGCCTTCTTTTCTTTGGCAGCCGGCTTGGCGGCAGCTTTCGGAGCGGCTTTCTTAGCCATGGAACAAATTCCTCTCTAACACAGCCCGCCCGGTTTGCAGTCCCGTGCGGTACGACTTGTTTTTCGACTTGCCTAGTAAGCTGACAGGCTTGAAATACAGGCTTTCATGCCTGACGAAGTACATGTAATACGAATTTTAAAAAACTTGCAATCCTTTTTTTTTAAAAAATCACGAATTTTCTGCGTCATCACTCTGTCAGATGACCCCGAAACCCACAAAAAGCCGCCTCTGAAACATGTAAGCGAACTTTTATATGTTTTTGCAAGTCTATTAATAGTAGTGACTTGCAAAAACATAGGTTTCTCTTTTAGTCGCCTGTGGCGGCTCCTTCACCGCGTCTTTTGTCGGGTAAAGAAAAAATCAGATTTTTTTTGGAATCAACCAGAATTGAATGGGCATCGCCTTGCGCAGAGACGCTTACGACGCGCCATCCGCGTGTTTTCAGCACTTCAATCGCCGCTTTGGGCCAGGCTTTTTCCACGGTGATTACGTCCGGCAGCCAGGTCTGGTAGAGTTTCGGCGATTTTTGTAGCGATTCCGGCTCCAGTTCAAATTCAATCGCACCCAAAATCATCCAGAGCACGGTCGATGGGATCGTACGTCCACCCGGCGAGCCTGTAACCAGCTTCACGCGGCCATCTTTGATCACAACGGTTGGCGACATTGAACTGACCATCCGCTTGCCGGGTGCAATCAGGTTTGGCTTAGTGCCGATTTGCCCAGCCGTTGTTGTGCGACCTGGTACCAGATTAAAGTCGCCCATCTCGTTGTTCAGCAGAAATCCCGCCCCCGGCACCACACACTTCGCCCCATAGCTCTCTTCTAATGTATAAGTAAGTGCTACAGCATTACCTTCGCCATCAATCACAGAAAAATGGGTAGTCTCGGTTGATTCGGGCGGCAACACCGGGAAATCAGCCAGTGGCACGCTTGGCGTCGTCTTTTCCAGAGAAAGATCGCCGGAAATCGATTTCGCGAATTCTTTCGAGACGAGCTGGGCCACTGGCACTTCCACAAAATCAGGGTCACCAATCGTGCGAAAACGCTGGTAAAACCCACGCCTTAGTGCCTCGCCTGCCAGATGGGCCGCCTCTGCCGACGTCCGGCCATATTGCCGCAGGCCCAATGGCTCCAGAAGGTTCAAGGCAATGGCATTAATGATCCCGCCTGAGCTGGGCGGGCCCATGCCAATCACCTCATGCCCTTTATAGGTGATGCGCACCGGCTCTCGTTCGACAGCCTGATAGGCCGCCAGATCGGCCATCGTGATCATCCCGCCATTTTTCTGGCTGTATTCGGCCATCAGCCCGGCCGTTTTGCCGGTATAGAATTCATCAGGGCCTTCTTCCTTGATTCGTTTGAAGGTTTCGGCGAGGTCTGGCTGAATCAGCCTGTCTCCGGCTTTCCATGGGTGATGATCGGCTCGGGCATAGACACGGACCGATTCAGGAAAATCAGCCAGGCGATCTGCATCCGATAGATTTTCCGCGATCTTTGTGCCGGGGTCGGGGTTTGATCGCCCGAAAAGCTCGGCATTAAGCGAAGCGGCCATCACTGGATTGAGCGGGAAGCCCTCACGGGCAAGCTTCTCTGCAGGCTCCACCAGTTTTGCCCAACGTAGCCGGCCCAGTTTTTTATGCGCCAACGCCAGCCCGCGAACTGTGCCAGGCACACCCGCCGCCCAAGGCCCGCGGCGATGCCCTCGCCGAATTTTGCCCTGATCATCCAGATACATCTTTTCTGTCGCGGCCAACGGGGCTTTTTCGCGAAAGTCGAAGGTCATTGCCTTCTGCTCTTTTTCAGAGTAATAAACAATAAAGCCGCCGCCGCCAATATTTCCCGCTGGTGGATGTGTCACCTGAAGAGCAAGGGCCGTGGCCACAGCGGCGTCGATCGCATTGCCGCCTTGATTCAGAATCGACCGGCCTGCCTCGGCAGCGAAAGGCTCACGCGCCACTACAGCATGCTTCTGATAGGCAATGACTGCCTCTTTCTGAATAGGCTCCTGTCCCCGTATTGTCGTCATAGGCGAAATCGCCGGGATTATCATTATTAATAAAGCAGCTTGGCGAAATCTGGCAGGCATGATTGGCCTCCGATTTGGATAAGTCATGATGAATGTTAAAACCAAACTCGCTATTCAGTCGTTGCGATCTGGCTTGATTGAATGGCCTAAACAATAACACAGAGGATTGATCGGTTTCTAGAATCATTCAAAGTAATCGATTAGAGTAACCAAATAGACTTCGTATCGAGATAATTCCTGCTGCAAGTTTCATTGAAATTGAGCCTGACCATGCCCCAAACTCCGGAACGCCCCGACCTGAAAAACTGGCCTGATGCCGAGCTTGTGATCAAGGCAAACATCGAGCACAGTACGCGATTTTCCGAATCGCTGGCTCCCGGCGTTTGCCTCTTCGGCAATAAAGACGGCTTTCTGTGGCTGGCCGAGTTTCTGACCTGGCACGCCCATCACATTGCTGAGAACAAATCAATCGCAGAACTCCTGCAGGATCATGAACACATTGATTGCGAAGAGCCAGTGAATCACAAGCTTTCGGATGAATTCGGTGTGATGATTTCCGGGTTTAGTAAAAAGCATCGACGTGGGTTGTTCAAAAATTGCGGAATCACCAAAGCAAAACGAGCGACCGGTAGCCCAATTCGGCAATTGATCAACAATCTGCAATATCTGGAAGAACAATGTTGGGATGATGGAGTAGCTGCCTGTGCCAATCGTGATCTGGAAGATCTGCTGCGATTGTCAGAAGAGATGCTCGGGCGGGTCAGGGCCAGAATCATTGAAAACAACGTAGAAGAATAAAGATACACTGATTGACATTGACCAATTTGACGGGTGGTTATATCTTCACGCCCAAGTGTCGGCCAATGCCGGCGAAAACTTGAAGGAAAAGGCAAAAGAGCAACAACACGGAGGTTTGCTCATGCAGTTGGCTATCCGCAATCGATCATCCATCGCATTTTTCGCCACGCTGGCAACGCTGGCTTCCATTCATTCCTCGTCAGCCCAGCTCCTGAATCGCAGCGGTGCTGCCAAGCAGGCTGCTGCAAAAACCAATGCTGCACCTGCCGCCGCGGCCGCTCCGGCACAGGACCCCAATGCCCCGAAGCTCCAACCAGCCCGCATTCCAGCCTCGCCTGGTGATCCGGTCGCCATTGTCAATAATCAGATCATTACTCGCCAGCAACTTGCCGACGAAGCCGTGGCCCGCAAAGGCGAAGAAATTCTTGATTCACTTATCGCCCGAGTGCTGATCGACCAGGCCCTGAAGGCTAAAAATCTCACCGTGACGTCGGAAGAAGTCAACGAAGAGATCGAAAAGACTGCCCAGAAAATGGCTGGCCTTTCGCGTGAAGCCTGGCTCAGAACACTGGCCAAGGAAAGAAATATCAGCCCGGCCCAGTATGCCCGGGACATTGTTTACCCCACTGTTGCCCTGACCAAGCTCGCCCAGAGCCGCGTTCAGGTCACTCAGGAAGAGATCGACCAAGCTTTTGAATCAATGTATGGCGACAAGCTGCGCATTCGCGTAATCATGGTTGACAAGCTTCGTGCCGCTCAGGACGCCTGGGAAAAGCTCAAGGCCAACCCTGCCGGCTTCGAAAAGATGGCGATGGAAATCTCTATCGACCAGAGCCGCTCGATCGGTGGCCTCTATTCCGAGCCGGTCGCCCGCTTCTCCTATCCGCGTAATATCTCCGATGCCGCTTTCCGCCAGCTTGTTGATGGAGACCCGGAAGATAAAGACCCCAGCCACAAGCCGAAGGACGGCGACATTTCAGGCCCCATTCAGCTTACGGAAACGACTTGGGTGCTGCTCAAGCGTGAAGGGCTGATCCCCCGCAAGCAGGTTGACAAAAAAGACGCCGCTGTGCGTGAAAACCTGCGACAGATCGTCTTCGACGCCAAGATCAAGGGAGCCATCGCCGAGGTTTATGGCGACATTGAAAAGAACTCGGCAATTGAAAATCGTCTCTCAGGCCGCGTGAAGCTGGCTAACGAAGAAGCCCAGCCAGAAGCGCAGGAAGGTGCCGCCGCTGCCCGTCAGGCTTCTGCCGCCCGCCAGCCCGCCGCTGATGCCGCCGTTCGGCCCACCGCCGCCGCCGCTGCTGCCGCCGCTAAGAAGCTGAACGTCCCAACCCCCAAAGGGCTTGACCCCAGCGAAGTGCAGCGAGCCAACAACCTGCGTCAGGCCCCCGCTGCACCTGCCGCTCCTAGGTGACTAGGCAATTTGGCTAAGCCATTGCATCTTCGGATGATGTTGTAACACTCAGCCCGGTGTGACTGGTTTTTCCAGAACATCGGGCTCGATCATTTCTTTTTTTCCATTAATTAAAAAATCTGCTATAATCGATAATTCTTGACAGGCAAGTCTTTTTTGACTGGTAAGCGAACATGAGCCAGGCCACTCAGAAAGACCAGTCAGGACGGGTGCCAGGCCAAAAAGAGGAAGTGTATTCAGGCGAGCCATGATCGATCCGACAGAGCTACTCAACGCATTACCCACCGAAGGCTTTGATCCGGAGGCCAGCGAGCCTTGGGCTATCGATGTGGCCAATCGCGTGCGAGACCTGCCTCCCTACCTCTTCGGCAAGATCAACGAACGCAAATATAAAAAACGTCGCGCTGGTGTGGATGTGATCGATCTCGGGATGGGAAACCCCACCGATCCGCCCGATGAAGCCGTGGTCGAAAAACTGCGCGAAGCCGTGCTTGACGATCGCAACCACCGCTATTCGGTGGCTCAGGGTGTGTATAACCTGCGCCGGGAAGTGGCCCAGAAGTATGAAAACCGATTCCGTGTCAAGCTTGACCCCGACGCTGAGATTGTGACAACGATCGGCTCAAAAGAGGGCTTCAGCCACATGTGCCTGGCCCTGCTGGAACATGGCGATACAGCCCTTTCGCCCGCCCCATCCTTCCCAATTCACATTCATGCTGTCGCCCTGGCCAGTGCTCATACCATTGCGCTTGATGTACGCGACTCTCAGGAATTTCTCAATAACATCAAGCGAGTGTGCGAAAGCCTGCTGCCACGGCCTAAGGTGCTAATTTTGAACTATCCGCACAACCCCACGGGCAAGTGCGTGGAAGTGCCGTTTTTTGAAGAGATCGTCTCGCTGGCCAAGAAGTTCAAGTTTCTGGTCATGCACGACTTTGCCTATGGCGATGTCGGTTTCGACGGCTTCCAGCCGCCAAGCTTTCTGGCAGCCAAGGGGGCGATTGATGTCGGTTGCGAGTTTTCCACCATGTCCAAGGGCTATAACATGGCCGGTTGGCGTGTGGGCTTTGCCGTGGGCAATCGGCACATGATTCGTGCTCTGAAAACAATCAAGGGCTATTATGATTATGGCCTGTTTCAGGCGGTGCAGATTGCTGCGATTATTGCGCTGAGGCATGGCGAGGAAGGGCGATTGGCTCAGGCTCTGGAATATCAAAAACGCCGAGATATTCTAGTGGATAGTCTTAAAAGGCTGGGCTGGAATGTTGAAAAGCCACAGGCCGGCATGTTTTGCTGGGCAGAGATGCCCGAGCCCTGGAAGAGCAAGATGGGTTCGATTGACTTCGCCATGAAGCTGCTGGACGAAGCCGATGTGGTCGTCAGCCCCGGCCGTGGCTTCGGCGAAATGGGCGAAGGCTGGCTGCGACTTGCACTCGTTGAAAATGAGCATCGGCTACGTCAGGCGGTACGACAGATTGGCCGTGCCTTAAAGCCTGAGCGAGAAAAAGAAGGCGAAAAAGCCGGGGTCTAAGCCCCGGCGGAAGTAAAAATAACGCGATCAGAAATCTGGCTCGACTGTAATCAGGCAATAATGTCGCGATTGACAATCCCGTGGACGTCGGTCAGGCGGAAATCCCGGCCTGAGTATCGATACGTCAATTTCTCATGATCAATGCCCATCAGGTGCAGCATTGTGGCATGCAGGTCGTGCACGCTCATACGGTTCTCAACGGCATGCACGCCCAGCTCGTCCGTTGCGCCATAGGCCAGACCACCTTTGATTCCACCGCCAGCCAGCCAGACGGTAAAGCCGGTGGCATGATGATTCCGTCCCATTTCGCCTTGTGCGGTCGGCGTTCGGCCAAATTCGCCTCCCCAAAGGATCAGCGTTTCGTCAAAGAGGCCGCGAGCCTTCAAATCATTAATCAGTGCCGCGATCGGTTGATCGCTCTTCAGAGCATCCCGTTTATGATCCATGATCGTGCCATGGGCGTCCCACGGCTGACCGGCACCATAATAAAGCTGTACCATGCGCACACCACGCTCGACCAGTCGGCGTGCAATCAGACAACCATCGGCAAATTCACCTGAACCGTAAAGGTCCCGGGTAGCCTTTGACTCGCGACGAATATCAAAAGCCTCCTGCGCTTCGCCCTGCATGCGGTAGGCAATTTCCAGCGACTGAATACGGGCTTCAAGCTGATCGTCCTGCGGGCGGCTGGCCAGATGCTTCTGGTTCATTTCCTGCAGAAAGTTGAGCATGCTGCGCTGGGAGTTGCCAGAGAGTGCACTGTTTTTCAGGTGTCCGATGACTTTTTCCGGATCAAGCCGTGAATTGTTCACATGCGTGCCCTGATAAATCCCGGGCAGAAAACTGTTTGACCAGAGGGCAGGGCCGACCACCGGCTTGCCGGGGCAAAGTACCACAAAACCTGGCAAGTTTTGATTTTCCGATCCAAGGCCATAGGTCAGCCATGAGCCCATGCATGGGCGAATCGGCTGCTGGTTGCCTGAGTTCATCATCAGCAGGCCGGGCTCATGGTTCGGCGTACTGGTGTACATAGACCGAATCACGCAAATGTCGTCAATACACTTGCCCACGTGCGGATAGAGCTCACTGACTTCAAGGCCGCTCTCGCCCTGCCTGCTGAATTTGAAGGGCGACGGCAGATACTTCCCACCTGGCCCGGGCTTGCCCGCCTGCGTTTTCAGTTCGGGCTTGGGGTCGAATGTGTCAACATGCGAAGGCCCGCCATTCATGAAGAGAAAGATCACATGCTTTGCCCGGGCCGGGAAATGGCTAGGTCGTGGCGCCAGCGGATTAACCGTTGCCGTGGCCGACTGCCCAGCTTCAGCGTCGCAGACGCCCGCCAGACCAACCATGCCGAAACCGGCAGCCGTGCGGCTAAGTGCCTCGCGGCGCGTCATGAACGACAGTGGTGAACGCGTGTTTTTCTCATTCATGGCTTTTAGTCCACATATACCAGTTCATTGGTGCCCAGCATCGCCAGGCAGAATTGTTCCAGCGGCGTGAGCCGGTCGTCCTTCGCAGCCCCCGACTTCAGAAAGGCCAGCGAGCTTTCCAGCTCACCTTTTTCCGGCGATCTGCCAAAAAGCAGAGCAAATGCCCGTCGTATGCGGGCTTCATCATCCGCCGGAGCTTCTTTCTGAAGCCGACCGGCAAAAGCCTGCGCCTGGCTGATCATAAAATTGCTGTTCAGAACAAAAAGCTGCTGGAGCGGCACTGTGGTTACTGTTCTCTCACCGGCCGTAATATTCGGATCAGGGAAGTCAAAAAGCCGCAGAAGCTCATTCAGGCGATGGCGGCTGACATAGCCGTAAATCGTACGCCGAACATTGCTGTCGGTCAATTCCGACGACTGCCCTCCATATGTAGTATCAAGCTTGCCTGAGATCGCCAGCACGGCATCGCGCCAGGGCTCAATCTCAAGCCTGCGTCGGTTGGCACGCCAGAGCAGCCGGTTTTCAGGATCAACCTGATCATTCGACTGCTCGCCCGTGCTGGCCTGCTGATATGTGTAAGACATCATGATCTGCTTGTGCAGGCGCTTCAGCGACCAACCATGGGCCATGAAATCAAGAGCGAGATAATCAAGCAGTTCAGGATGGCTTGGCCGATCGCCCAGCTGACCGAAATTAGTGAGCGTTTTCACAATGCCTGCGCCAAAATGCCCAGCCCAGACACGATTAACTACGACACGCGCGGTGAGCGGATTGTCCGTCGAAGTAATTGCCTCGGCCAGCTCTTTCCGGCCACTGCCCGCCACTTGTGGCCGGGCGGAATTACTGGCCAGAAACGACGCCGGAAAACCACGTGGCGCCCGGCTGCCCTGTTTCTTTGGATCACCTGCCATGTAAATATTTAAATCACGCCTTGTGCCTTCCCGCAGCGTGTGGGCATTGGTGATATTGATCGTAGAAGCGGCTTTCTCCAGCCGGCTTAAATCAGCTTTGAGCGAGGCAAATGCCCTGGCATCATCCTTCTGTAAATAAGGCTCTATGTCAGCAGGTGGCAGGCCCAGCACGCCGCGGTCGTCAAAGAGCTCCGACAAAAATCGGGCTTCATTGGCCATCTTTGACGGATCAATTTTTTGAACGCCTTCGGTCGCTTCTTTCTGATCATTCGCCGTCAGTTGGACGGCAGCTGGGTCAAATGTCAATCGTGCGCCTGAAAGCACGGCATGATCGCTTGAAATCGTGTTTTCCGTCTCAGATGAGCGGGCCCCAGTTACGACGATCGTCAGATAGCGAGCGGAAGGTGGTATCGCGATATCAAAAGCCACAAATTTGCCGTCGGCCTTCAGGGGTGGCGATCCATTTGGCTTGAAGTGATAAAGCGTGTCGTTTTCAATGACTTTCGCCGGTTGACCATTGAGCCAGGCGGCGACTATGGCGTCGTATTCGCTTCGCTTTGTGTGTGGTTTCGAGAGAACCACTCCGATATTGACATCAGCCCCTGCGCCGAGTGAATCATCATTGATCCCGGCCCGATCGACTTTAAACGACATCGGCATGCCTTGAGGCAGAATACCTGAACGGCGGATTTCATCGAGGTCAATGGTCATCAGGGCATTGGCATGCATGCCGATACCCTGCTCAGTGCGGCTCAGGTCGGCTTTGGTCTTTTTACCGGTGGTGCTGATGCCACCTTCATTTGACCATCCGTCGTTTGTCACCTGGCCATGGGCGTGCTTGTCGCTGCCGATTTCGGAGAAATCGATCCTGATCCCTTCGGCCACGGCCACCGACTTGCCCCAGCCATTCGCCAGCTTTGTTACTCCAAGGCTGTTTTCTGTGGCCACGGCTTTGAAGGGGTCCGACGCAACGGCCGAGCTGAGCGATGTACCCTTACTGTCGTCAAAAAGATTACCCAGCGGCACTTCGCCGGCTTTGGGCTGATACCGATCCGCTTCTTTGACAATGGCAAAGTTTTCGCCGTAATATTTCAACAATTCATGCCTGTGGGCAGCCTGTTTTACAGCCAGTTCTTCCATCGACCGGCCCATCTGCCGCACTCGCGCTTCGGCATCGGCCGATTGGCCCGGCTGCCATTCGCCAGGGGCTTTACCTGATGCATTCGTCTTGCGAAACGCAGTCCATTCGGCCAGATAATCTCTTGGTTTATTTTTG
The DNA here is from genome assembly GCA_044351075.1 of Isosphaeraceae bacterium. Lineage (GTDB taxonomy): Bacteria > Planctomycetota > Planctomycetia > Isosphaerales > Isosphaeraceae > QWQI01. Next base: position 25,805 of record JBILGL010000002.1, read on the forward strand.
TTTTCGGCAAAATCTTTTTCGGCCAGAAGAAGATTCGTCCATCGCTCAAGCAGAACCGGGTGCAGCTTCGCGGCGGCAGCCTTCTGCTCGAAATATTTCTTGTTCTTCTTGGATTTGTCGGTTTTTTGATCGCTGATCACCTGCCAGGCGGCCACCATGTAGTCGGGAATCTGCTTGGCCAGGCTCAGGCGAGCTGATCCAATATGGGCCGCGGAAAAGGCATCGATTTTGAGCTTCTGGTCAGCCACAGCCTGATCTGCACGCGACCGCGAATCAACCACTTCCGCAGGCACTGACGGCTCTTCGGCATAATCCGAGCTCGCAAAAATCCCTGAAAGGCCATAATAATCAGCCATCGAAATAGGGTCGTATTTATGGTCGTGGCAGCGGGCACAGGCGACCGTCATCGCCTGCGTGCCACGCATGAGCGTGTCCAGACGATCATCCCACTCATCGGCCATCGCCTTGTCTTTTTCGCCGTTGTCCTGATAATAGACTGGTCCGAGGGCGAAAAGCCCAAGTGCGGCCCGATGTTTGTAAACATCCGGCGGGTTGATAAGATCAGCCGCAATCTGGTATTTCAAGAATTTGTCATAGGGCATATCGTCATTAAGGGCTGAAACAATCCAGTCGCGATATAGCCAGCCATTGGGATACATCCGGGCTTTGAACGTATGAGCCTGATCTTGAGCAAAGCGGGCCAGATCAAGCCAGTAACGGCCCCATCGCTCGCCATAATGGCGGCTGGCCAGAAGCTCATCCAAAGCCTTTTCAAAGGCATTCGGAGAGTTGTCCTTTACAAAATTTTCTACTGTATCGGGTGAAGGCGGCAGCCCCACAAGATCAAACCATGCCCGCCGCAGCAGTGTGCGTTTATCGGCAGGCTGGGCCGGGTGCATACTCTTTTCTTCAAGCTTTTTCAGGATAAAGCGGTCGATTTCGTTTTTGACCAGCCCTGATTGTTTCACTTCCGGAGGCTTGTGAGCAATCGGTTTTTGTAGCGACCACAATTCGTTCGGGGCAATCTGCTTAGGCTTGCCCGCCAGGTTTTTGGATGCGGCCCCGGAACGCGGGTCGGGGGCACCTATTTCGATCCACTTCTGGAAGTCGGCAATTACCGCCGCAGGAAGCTTCCCTTTAGGTGGCATTTGCGTATCTTCATATTTCAAAGCACTTAACAAAGGGCTTTCGTCCGGCTTGCCCGGCACCACGGCGGGCCCTGAATCGCCGCCGGCGGAAATTGCGTCCCGCGTATCGAGACGCAGATTCCCCTTGGGCGTTTTGATCTGATCCGAATGGCATTTGTAACAGTGCTCAACCAGCACTGGCCTGATTTTTGTTTCAAAAAATTCTATGCCGGCTGAGTCGGGCGCATCTGCCGCCACAGCAGTCATTAAGGATATGCCCAGAAGGCTGAAAATGGCTAAAACAGCAGCAGCTGAGTGGCGGACTTCGGAAATCATGGCTGGCAAACACCTTGCGTCGGTATGGGCGAGCAATTTGCAGACCGGTCGCGGCATGGAGAGCAGAATTAATGAATTTTAACATAAACCGGTAGCTTCGTGAAACGTATTTCAGATGGATTTTTTTCTCGGCCGACTTGGTAATATAACTCAAGCCATACCAATCCAAGTCCTGTCAGCCAATAGCAACAGTTGCAACAAAACATGAAACGCTCGATAAAATTCCCCTTGGTTCTCTTTTTGTGCAATTTTTTCACTCTGGTTATTTCCAATGGACTGATTGCAGAAGCTATTAAACCGCCGACACTTGAAAAGATTGTTTCCGCCCATCACGACGTCATTACCGAT
>JBILGL010000642.1:0-2653 GCA_044351075.1 Isosphaeraceae bacterium
CATTTCGTTACACTAATGTGTAAGAGCCCACTTTTGTTTTCATTTCCAAAAATGGGCACATTATGTCAGTAACTGACACAAATAATACCATCAATCGGTATTAATCGCCAGAATCTAGTTGCTGCTCGGCCATGGCTAGAGCTTTCTGAAGATCGCCTGCAATTTTCTTTCTTGCGATAAAGTATGGGAATATTGGAAAAATTATCCCAAGGCCAAAAATCCATATGCCGAAGAAAAACGCTGCCCAACAGCTCATCGTGGCACTTGTTGAGTAAATTAAATTAACTTCATATTCACCATCTCTCGTCTGACGAATGATACCTTCAATCGGCTCAGCCTTTGTTAAAATATTATTGTATCTGGCTTTGGGCGTTAGGTTTATATTTCCCTTTCTTGTCACTGAGCACTGCCCCACCACCTTTAATTCATCTTCAATCGTTTTGTAAACGGTCTGAAGATCCTCTTTAGATGAAATATTGTATCCAAGATCTGCCATGGTTAATCCCCTCAAAAGGTGTCGAAAGTTGTAGGCAAACAGAATTGCCCTATTTGCAGTGCGTAACCTCATCCCAAAACAGCTCAAAAAATTTTGGAATTTTTTTTGTCGTTCATATAAACGTCACAATAACAGGAGTTTGAGAAAAAAAACGAAAAAGATGATCCGATTTCTGTTGCTCTTACGCATCTTATGGATGACTGGGAATTCTGTTCCGTGTAAGATGACGCCATTCATCAATCATTCGTCATTCATTCGGAAACAGAGAAGATGTCGTCATCGTCCGTCGGGAGCGATACCCAGCTCCAGATTTTCATCGATCGTGGTCTCAAGGGAGATTCAACCGCCAATGATGAGCTGCTCGCCCATGCCAGCGAGCGTTTGCTGCGACTGACGCGGCAGATGTTTCACACGCAGGCGGCTGACCTGCGGCGATGGGAGCAGACAAGCGACATCTGCCAGAATGTCATGCTGCGGATGCACCGGGCATTGGCCGTGACGCGGGTGGAGTCGGTTCGTCACTTCTTCAACATGGCGGCCATGCAGGTTCGGCGCGAGCTGATCGACCTGAGCCGTCATTACAAAGGTGTGGAAGGTCTTGCCAGCAATCATCATACCGATCATCAGCCGGCCGATAATCAGGGCGGTTCGATTCATTCGGCGGCGGCCGAGCCGGAAAATCTGGACGAGTGGGTGGAATTTCACGAGCGGGTGGAGCGATTGCCGGAGTCGGAGCAGGAGCTATTTAACCTGCTCTTTTATGAAGGACTGACGCAAGAAGAGGCGGCGGAACTGCTGGGTATGGGGCTGGCCACGGTGAAGCGCCGATGGCAGTCTGCCCGGCTGAAATTGAGCGAGATTCCGAAACGTGAACGAGAACGATGAAGAGATTCTGGCTGGTCTGCTGATCCGCTGGGAGGAGCTTTTTGAGGCCGGCCAAGATATTTCTTCGATCGAACTGGCGATCGATTGCCCGCACCTGGCCGACGAGCTGGGGCGGCGCATTGAGGTGCTCAGGGCAACGGCGTGGCTGAATCGGCCGGTGGGCGAGGGGCCTGAATTTGTGTCGGTGGGCGAGTGGCAGCAATCGACAGAGCTATCGGATCGATATCGGCTGGACGAGCTGATTGCCGAGGGCGGATTTGCGCAAGTCTGGAAGGCTTATGACTTAAAGCTGCATCGCCATGTGGCGGTCAAGCTGCCCAAGCCGAGCCGGATTGACTCAACCGAAGACTTCATGGCGGAAGCCCGGCGGGTGGCGAAGCTGAATCATCCGGGCATTGTGACTGTGCACGACGTCGGGATAATTAACGGTAAGTGCTATATCGTTTCAGAATTTGTGGAAGCCGGCAGCCTTGGTCAGTTCATGGCCGCCAGCGAGGTGAGCCAGGAGCAGGCGATCAGGTGGATTGCAGAGATTGCCGATGCGCTGGGCTATGCGCATGATCAGGGCGTGATTCACCGCGACATCAAGCCGCCGAATATTTTGATTAATCAGCACGGTCGGGCGTTGATTGCAGACTTTGGGATCGCTCAATCGGCGACGAAGAGCGGGCGATTCAGCCCGTCGATCGGCACGCTGAGATATATGTCGCCCGAGCAGCTTGAGGGGCGGGAGGCGGACCCCAGCAGCGACGTTTATAGCCTGGGAGTGTTGCTTTACGAACTGCTGACACGGAAGTCGCCCTATAGCACGGCCGAGCCGTTTGCGCTACGACAGGAGATTTTATCAGGCGGGCCAAAGGCGGCGCTGGATCAGCTACCGGCACAATTGAAACGGATCTGTGCCAACGCGATGGAAATGGAGCCGGCGCGGCGGTATCAGTCGGCGGGTGCGATGGCCAGAGATTTGCGGTCGCTGGGCCGGAAGCGGCTGGGTGCGTTTGTAGTCATTGGAATTATGATTTTGATTGCAATATTGGCGGCAATTGCATTTTCAACGATGGCTGAAAATAAAAATGAAGTGAGCAACGAAGTCGGCGGTCAATTGAATTTAAACAAGCCGATGGAGAGATATAAACTTGATGATGAGATGAAAAGAGTTTTCAGTGTGGCCATATCGCCGGACGGGAAGAGAATTGCAACAGGCGACATGAATCACGAAATTAAACTTTGGAATTTGGAAAATGGCCAGAAAACAGCGACATTAAAAGGGCA
>JBILGL010000643.1:0-2652 GCA_044351075.1 Isosphaeraceae bacterium
GCGTGGCTCCGGCCGAAGTGCTGGTGCTGGGCGGTGGCGTAGTCGGGGCCAATGCGGCGAGAGTCGCTGCCGGTCTGGGGGCGAATGTCTCCATTCTCGACGTAAATCTTGACCGTCTGCGTTATCTTGACGACATCATGCCGCCCAACGTGACGACGCTTTACAGCGACCGCCACATGATACGCGACCGGCTGGCCCATGCTGATCTGGTGATCGGCTCGGTGCTGATCCCTGGCGCCAAGGCGCCTCATCTAGTGCGGGCGGAAGACCTGAAACGGATGAAAAACGGCTCGGTGATTGTTGACGTGGCGATTGATCAGGGCGGCTGTGTGGAAACCAGCAGGCCGACCACCCACGCCGACCCGACATTCATCGTTGATGGTGTCGTTCATTATTGCGTGACGAACATGCCGGGTGCCGTGGGGCGAACATCCACCTTTGCACTTTGCAACGTCACGCTGCCTTATGTCCGGCGTATCGCAAAGAAGGGCTGGAAGGCCCTTGCACAGGCCGATGCCGGATTTGCCCTTGGCCTGAACATGGTGGCCGGGCAGATCACCAACGAAGCCGTGGCCCAGGTTTTCGGCCTGCCCTATGCGGCATGGTCAAGCGTCGGCTAAGCCGGCTGGCCGCATCATCTTCAATCAATTTCATCCCCCGAGTTCTTCCGAGAAAAATATACGGACTATGGCGCGTCATAACCAAGGTCAGGGCGGCGGCGGTCGCCGCGATTACAACCAACAGCGAGATCACCGGCACAACGCACGGCCACGCCAGCAGCGTATGCCCGAGCCGGTTGATCCTCAATTCTACGAAGCCGCTCATCAGCATCAGCAAGACGCCAACGAGACCGAGATCGCGACCTATCTGACGATCCGGGCCCAGAATATTGAGCTGCTTGGCCTGGCCGCCAAAATCGCCGGCTGTGCCGACCCGAAACAGCTTTTGAGCGACGTGGACACCGAAGCCAACATGCGTCGGCTGGAAGAGATTTATGTCACGCTGGCCGACTGGGTTGACCCCGACGAAGCCGACGACGACATCGAAGAATAACCTCCAAAAAAGGCGAGCCAGAACTGATGAGCTGGACGACCCTGAGATGGTCGGGCGATGCCCAAACCGGCATTTTCGAGATCATTGACCAGACACTCCTGCCGGAGCGAGACGTGCTGATCGACCTGCCCAGCGTCGATCGCGTCTGGGAAGCCATCAAGCTTCTGCGTGTCAGGGGTGCTCCGGCCATTGGCTGTGCCGCTGCCTATGGGGCCTTGATCGGGGCTCGTTCCGGCGACCGAAAAAGCCTCACTTCGCTGAAAGCGGCACTGGCCGAATCAGCCGATTATCTCGCCACCAGCCGCCCCACTGCCGTGAATCTCTTCTGGGCGCTGGATCGTATGAAGCGGGCCTCTGCTGCCTTTACCGGTGATGATCCAGCCGAATATCTGGATTATCTGCTGGCAGAAGCCCATGCCATTCGCGATGAAGACGACGCCATGTGCCACGCCATCGGCCGCCACGGCGCCGCCCTGCTGGGCGACGAAATCGGTGTGCTCACCCACTGCAATGCCGGCGGGCTGGCCACTTCCGACTACGGAACCGCCCTTGCCGTGATTTATGCCGCAGTGGAAGCGGGCAAAAAAGTCACTGTTTATGCCGACGAAACGCGGCCTCTGCTGCAGGGTGCCCGGCTCACAGCCTGGGAACTGTCGCGCCGGGGTGTGCCCGTCACAGTCATCTGCGACAATATGGCCGCTGTGGTCATGCGTGAGAAAAAAGTGCAGGTGGTTGTCGTCGGGGCCGACCGCATCGCCGCCAATGGCGACGCCGCCAACAAAATCGGCACTTATGGTGTGGCCCTGCTGGCCAAAGCGCACGGCATTCCGTTTTATGTGGCGGCACCGTCGAGTACGTTCGACCTGAATCTGACGGATGGCTCAGGCATTCCGATCGAAGAACGAGCCGCTGAAGAAATCACCAACGGTTTCGGGCGGCAGACAGTGCCGACAGGTGTCAGTGTTTATAACCCTGCCTTTGACGTCACTCCGGCCGAACTCATTACCGGCCTGATCACCGAAAAAGGTGTGATTTCGCCCGTAACCCGCGAAAATATTCGGGCTATCGTTGGGAACTGACTTTTCAGGAAGTTAATCGCTCTGAATCGTGTCAGAGTTTCTCCGGCTTGCCTTAATCTGGGTTTCATGGCGCCGAAAGAGTTTTTCGCTCATGTGCCTGCGCAGCGACTTGAAACCAAATCGGCCTGAGTTATCATCCTCAGGCAGAATGACGTGCGGCGTGTGATCAAGGCCAAGCAATTCATCACGAATCGGGCCTTTGAGGGCCGCTTCCAGATCCTGTAACCGGCGGGCGACTTCTGCTCCATCGGCAATCCGGTGATCATAAATAATTTTTACGGCGACGCGATTCGCGGGTGAAATCGGCCCGAAATTGAGCGTAAAGGCCAGTGGTGAAATCGGGTGCAGGCTCTCCGCACCTAATGATCCATAACTGGTCAGGCCGAAGGTGCCCATGCGTTTGGCCCGTTTCTGGCCGGAGAAGTTCAGGCTTGAGGCCCAAAGCAGCCGGCGCATGAATCGCGGCAATTGGCCCACCTGAAGAATGCGCCGAAAGGCGGCGATTGACTCGACAGGCTCG